>NZ_JBIUWQ010000049.1:0-8661 GCF_044743525.1 Pseudomonas sp. NPDC087598
ATCGAAGAACTGGCGGTCGGCGCTCAGTTCAAACTGCCTTACATCCACGTCGTGGTGAACAACTCGTACCTGGGTCTGATCCGTCAGGCACAGCGCGGGTTCGAAATGGACTACTGCGTGCAGCTGTCCTTCGATAACCTGAACGCGCCGGAACTCAACGGTTACGGGGTTGACCACGTCGCAGTCGCCGAAGGCCTCGGCTGCAAGGCGCTGCGTGTATTCGAACCGTCGGAAATCGCCCCTGCCCTGCGCAAGGCCGAACAGATGATCGAAGAGTTCAAAGTGCCGGTGATCGTCGAGATTATTCTGGAGCGTGTAACCAACATCTCCATGGGTACCGAGATCAACGCCGTCAACGAATTCGAAGACCTGGCGCTGGTAGGCAACGATGCGCCAACGGCGATTTCGCTGCTTGATTAACTGCTGACCGCTCTCCCTGTGGGAGCGAGCTATGTGGCGAGGGAGCTTGCTCCCGCTGGGGCGCGAAGCGGCCCCAAAAATACAGGGTCTGCTGCGCAGCCCAGCGGGAGCAAGCTCCCTCGCCACAGAAGCTCGCTCCCACAAGGGGAACCTCACAAGATTTACGGGAGACCACCATGCCGCGTTTCGCAGCCAACCTGTCCATGCTGTTCACCGAACAGGATTTCCTTGCCCGTTTCGACGCCGCCGCCAAGGCTGGCTTCAGCGGTGTCGAGTACCTGTTCCCGTACGACTTCAGCTCCGCTGAAATCAAAGCCAGGCTCGACGCCAACGGTCTGACCCAAGTGCTGTTCAACCTGCCGGCCGGTGACTGGGCCAAGGGCGAGCGCGGTATCGCCTGTCTGCCGGATCGGGTCGAGGAATTCCGCGCCGGTGTCGATCTGGCGATTGCCTACGCACAAGTGCTGGGCAACACCCAGATCAACTGCCTGGCCGGCATCCGTCCGCAAGGCGTTGACGATGCCACCGTGGAAAAGACCTTCGTCGCCAACCTGAAATACGCCGCCGACAAACTGCAGGCAGCGGGCATCAAACTGGTGATGGAAGCGATCAACACCCGCGACATCCCGGGCTTTTACCTGAACAACACGGCGCAAGCCCTGTCGATTCGCGAGCAGGTCGGCAGCGCCAACCTGTTCCTGCAATACGACATCTATCACATGCAAATCATGGAAGGCGATCTGGCCCGCACCCTGCAATCGCACCTGGGCGAGATCAACCATGTGCAGCTCGCGGACAACCCGGGGCGCAACGAACCAGGCACCGGTGAAATCAACTACCGCTTCCTGTTCGAGCACCTCGACCGCATCGGTTATCAGGGCTGGGTGGGTTGCGAGTACAAGCCGCTGACCACCACTGAAGCTGGCCTCGGCTGGTTGAAGACCCACAACGCAATCTGAGTTCGAGTTTTCAACATGGATCTGGACTTGAAACCAGATCCCCTGTGGTGAGGGGATTTATCCCCGACCGGCTGCGCAGCAGTCGTAAAACCTGCACCCGGGATTGGAACTGATTCGCGCTAAAAACTGGGGCAGCTTCGCTGCCCATCGGGGATAAATCCCCTCGCCACAAAAAGTCCACCGGTTGCGAACCGGGGGAAAGACAAAAACAAGAGGATTTTCTCATGGCTAAAATCGGATTTATCGGCACCGGCATCATGGGCCACCCAATGGCGGCGAACCTGCAGAAAGCCGGTCACAGCCTGTTCCTGTCGGCGCACCACGACGCCGCCCCGGCTGATCTGGTTGCCGCTGGCGCCGTCGCCCTGGCCAACCCGCGCGAAGTCGCGCAGGAAGCCGAATTCATCATCGTCATGGTGCCGGATACCCCGCAAGTAGACGACGTACTGTTCCGCGCCGACGGCGTTGCCGCTGGCCTGAGCAAAGGCAAAATCGTTATCGACATGAGCTCGATCTCGCCGACCGCCACCAAAGCGTTCGCTGCCAAGATCAACGAGAAAGGTGCGCAATACCTCGACGCGCCGGTGTCCGGCGGTGAAGTCGGCGCCAAAGCCGCCACCCTGAGCATCATGATCGGTGGCGACGCCGATGCCTTCGAACGCGCACTGCCGCTGTTCCAGGCCATGGGCAAGAACATCACCCTGGTCGGTGGCAATGGCGACGGTCAGACCGCCAAAGTCGCCAACCAGATCATCGTTGCGTTGAACATTCAGGCCGTCGCTGAAGCCCTGCTGTTCGCTTCGAAAAACGGCGCTGATCCAGCCAAGGTGCGTGAAGCACTGATGGGCGGTTTCGCCTCCTCAAAGATCCTCGAAGTGCACGGCGAGCGCATGATCAAAGGCACCTTCGATCCAGGTTTCCGTATCAGCCTGCACCAGAAGGACCTGAACCTGGCCCTGCAAGGCGCCAAGGAGCTGAACATCAACCTGCCGAACACCGCCAACGCCCAGCAAGTGTTCAGCACCTGCGCGGCCATCGGTGGCAGCAACTGGGACCACTCGGCGCTGATCAAGGGCCTGGAACACATGGCCAACTTCTCGATTCGCGACAAAAAATAATCTGCGCCTCTGGCTCGCTCCCTGTGGGAGCGGGCTTGCCCGCGATGGCATCGACTCGGTCCGCCTGGAAGACCGCAGCGCCTGAATCGCTGGCAAGCCAGCTCCCACAAGGACCGCGTCGCTGCACCGTTGTCGCTCTATCCCAATAACAAGAATTCCGGGAGTCCGCCATGTCGGTCGATCCGCAACAACTGCTGCGCGAGCTGTTTTCCACAGCCATCGACGCGGCCCATCCGAACCAGGTCCTCGAAGCCCATTTGCCCACTGACCGCACTGGCCGCGTCATCGTCATCGGTGCCGGCAAAGCCGCCGCTGCCATGGCGCAAGTGGTCGAGCGTTGCTGGGAAGGTGAAGTCACAGGTTTGGTCGTGACCCGTTACGGCCACGGCGCCCCGTGCGAAAAAATCGAAGTGGTTGAAGCGGCGCATCCGGTGCCGGACGCTGCCGGTCTGGCCGTGGCCAAACGCGTGCTTGAGCTGGTCAGCAACCTGACTGAAGACGACCGCGTGATCTTCCTGTTGTCTGGCGGCGGCTCTGCCCTGCTCGCCTTGCCGGCCGCCGGCATCACCCTCGCCGACAAGCAATCGATCAACAAGGCCCTGCTCAAATCCGGCGCGACCATCGGCGAGATGAACTGCGTGCGCAAGCACCTCTCGGCGATCAAGGGCGGCCGTCTCGGCAAGGCCTGCTGGCCTGCGACTGTTTACACCTACGCGATTTCCGATGTGCCGGGCGACCTCGCCACGGTCATCGCTTCCGGCCCGACCGTGGCCGACCCGAGCACTTCGACCGAAGCGCTGGCGATCCTCAAGCGCTATGCCATCGAAGTCCCGGCCTCGGTGCGCAACTGGCTGCAAAGCCCTGAGTCGGAGACCGTCAAACCCGGTGATCCGTCCCTGGCGCGCAGTCATTTCCAATTGATCGCCCGCCCTCAGCAATCGCTGGATGCCGCGGCGGTGAAATGCCGTCAGGCCGGGTTCAGCACGCTTATCCTCGGCGACCTCGAAGGCGAGTCCCGCGAAGTGGCGAAAGTCCACGCCGGCATCGCCCGTCAGATCATCAACCACGGTCAGCCACTGGCGGCGCCGTGCGTGATCCTCTCCGGCGGCGAAACCACCGTGACCGTGCGCGGCAATGGCCGTGGCGGACGCAACGCCGAATTCCTCCTCAGCCTCACCGACAGCCTCAAGGGCCAGCCCGGCGTCTATGCCCTGGCCGGTGACACCGACGGCATTGACGGCTCGGAAGACAATGCCGGCGCGATCATGACCCCGGACAGCTACGCCCGCGCCGCCGCCCTCGGTTTGAGCGCCAGCGACGAGCTGGATAACAACAACGGCTACGGCTATTTCGAGGCGCTCGATGCGCTGATCGTCACCGAGCCGACCCGCACCAACGTCAACGACTTCCGCGCCATTCTGATCCTCGAGAGTTCTAAATCATGACGCCTGATAAAAAGGTCAAAATCCTCGCCACCCTCGGGCCTGCGGTCGATGGCATCGAAGACATCCGTGAGCTGGTCGAGGCCGGGGTCAATATCTTCCGCCTCAACTTCAGCCACGGCGATCACGCCGACCATGCCAAGCGCTATCAGTGGATCCGCGAAGTCGAGCGTCAGCTCAACTATCCGCTAGGCATTCTGATGGATTTGCAGGGGCCGAAACTGCGCGTCGGCAAGTTCGCTGAGGGCAAGGTTCAGTTGCATCGCGGCCAGGCATTTCGCCTTGATCTGGACGCGACACCGGGCGACGAGCGCCGGGTGAATCTGCCGCATCCAGAGATCATCGCGGCACTGGAGGCAGGCATGGATCTGCTGCTCGACGACGGCAAGCTGCGCCTGCGCGTGGTGACCAAATATCACGACGCGATCGACACCACCGTGCTCAACGGCGGCGAGCTGTCGGACCGCAAAGGCGTGAACGTGCCACAAGCGGTGCTCGAACTGAGCCCGCTGACCGCCAAGGATCGCCGCGACTTGAGCTTTGGTCTGGAGCTGGGTGTGGACTGGGTCGCGCTGTCGTTCGTGCAGCGTCCGCAAGACATTCTCGAAGCCCGCGAATTGATCGGCGACAAAGCCTTTCTGATGGCGAAAATCGAGAAACCGTCGGCGGTCGAACAACTGCGTGAAATCGCCGAACTGAGCGACGCGATCATGGTGGCCCGTGGCGACCTCGGCGTCGAAGTGCCGGCCGAAAGCGTGCCGCAGATCCAGAAAAACATCATCACGACGTGCCGCGAACTGGGCAAACCGGTGGTGGTGGCGACGCAGATGCTTGAGTCGATGCGCTTCTCCCCTGCCCCGACCCGCGCTGAAGTGACTGACGTCGCCAACGCCGTGGCCGAAGGTGCCGATGCGGTGATGCTGTCGGCGGAAACCGCCTCCGGTGAATACCCGCTGGAAGCCGTGCAGATGATGAGCAAGATCATCCGTCAGGTGGAGAACGGCCCGGATTATCAGACTCAGCTCGACGTCAGCCGACCGAAAGCTGAAGCGACGGTATCCGACGCAATCAGCTGCGCGATCCGCCGCATCAGCAACGTGCTGCCGGTGGCGGTGCTGGTCAACTACAGCGAGTCGGGGGCGTCGAGTTTGCGTGCCGCACGGGAACGGCCGAAAGCGCCGATCCTCAATCTGACGCCGAACCTGCAGACTGCGCGCCGCTTGAGCGTGGCGTGGGGGATTCACTCGGTGGTCAACGATCGCCTGCGTCAGGTCGACGAGGTTTGCTCGACGGCGCTGGAAATCGCCCAGGCACAAGGCATGGCCGAGCGTGGCGACACGCTGCTGATCACGGCGGGTGTGCCGTTCGGCCAGCCTGGATCGACTAACTCGCTGCGGATCGAAACATTGATCTAAAGAGATAAAAAACTTGTGGCGAGGGAGCTTGCTCCCGCTCGGCTGCGCAGCAGTCGTCGCTTTTAGGGCATGACGGTTTTCACAGAAGAACCGCATTAACCCGGTTGGGGGCCGCTATGCGACCCAGCGGGAGCAAGCTCCCTCGCCACAGTGACTTGCAAGACCTTTTGATTTTCCAACTGCCCAGATTTTCTCAACATGCCTGCCAACCATTTCAACACCCACTGCCCCGACTGGGCCGAGGCTTTGCTCAACGGTTTCAGTCAAATATTCCTCCAGCGCCATCCGCTGTGCGGCCTGCTGTGCCTCTTGGCGATCCTGCTCACCGCGCCGGTTCTGTTTGCCGGCGCGCTGCTCGGTGCGGTCGCCGGATTGCTCACCGCGCAACGGCGCAACTACGCCAAGGCTGATCGCCAGGCTGGACTGTTCAGCTACAACGGCATCTTGCTCGGCCTGCTGCTGAGCCTGTATTTCCCCTGGTCGCCAATGCTGCCGCCACTGATTCTCGCCGCTGGCGGCTTGAGCGCGATGGTCACGCAGCAGTGGCTCAAACATGTCTACAGCAGCCGCTCCATACCGGCCTACACCTCGCCGTTCGTGGCCATGAGCTGGATCCTGCTGCTGTTCGCCGAGCCTTCGGCACCCATGGCGCACATCGAGATGAACACGCTGAACCTGCTCGCCGCTGAACTGCGCGGTCTGGGTCAGGTGATGTTCCTCGGGCATCCGCTGGCCGGCGCACTGATCGCCACTGGTTTGCTGATCGCCGATCGCCGGGCTTTTTGCTGGGCGCTGCTGGCCTCGGCGATTGGCCTCGGTTCCAGCCTGCTGCACCACGAAACCAGCCTGGCGCTGCTCGGCCTCGGCAGTTACAACGCCGTCCTCGCCGCCCTCGCCTTCAGTGCACAACGCCAACAACCGTGGTTGCCGCTGCTCGGGATCGTCCTGGCGCTGCTGGTCACGCCGCTGTTTGCCGCCATCGGGCTGGCCACGTTGACTGCGCCGTTCATCCTTGCCTGCTGGCTGATTCGTGCCGGGATTCAAATGTTCGGCAAAACCTCGGTCGACAGTGCGTCTTGCGCTCACGGGGAGAATCAACCTAGGCTGCGCTGATTTATGGCCAAGGCGATGTGCATGAACAGTAACGACACGTGGCGCAATCGCCTGTACGTGATCATTTTCCAGACCGACACCGTGGCCGGGCGCCGTTTCGACAGCACCCTGCTGCTGATCATCCTCGCCAGTCTGGTGATCGTGATCCTCGACAGTATCGATGACGTCCACCAGAACTACGCCAACGTGCTGGCGTACATCGAGTGGGGCTTCACGATCATCTTTCTCGGTGAATACATTCTGCGGCTGTATTGCTCGCCAAAGCCGTTGCGCTACGCCTTCAGTTTTTATGGACTGGTGGACCTGCTGGCGATCGTGCCGGGCATCCTCGCGCTGTATTACAGCGATGCGCAGTACCTGCTGATCATCCGGATCATCCGCATGCTGCGGATCTTTCGGGTACTCAAGCTCGGGCCGTACCTGAAACAGGCGCATTACCTGCTCGATGCCCTGCGCGGCAGCAAGCAGAAGATTCTTGTGTTCCTGCTCAGCGTCTGCACGCTGGTGACGGTGTTCGGTACGTTGATGTACGTGGTCGAAGGCCCGGAACATGGTTTCACCAGCATTCCCAAAGGCATCTATTGGGCTATCGTTACGCTGACCACGGTGGGTTACGGCGACATCGTGCCGAAGACCGTTCTGGGGCAGATCATTTCGTCGCTGGTGATGATCACCGGTTACTCAATCATCGCCGTACCGACCGGGATTTTCACTGCCGAACTGGCCACGGCCATGCGCGGTGGTCAGATGCACCACGACTGCCCGGTTTGCTCGAAAAACAACCATGAACCTGAAGCGTCGTTCTGCTCACGTTGCGGCAATGCGTTATTCAAGAAAATGGAATAAGCACAGAGCTTTTTAATCTTTAAGCGACTATGCGAGCCCCGTTATAGTCGTGGCAATTAAACATCACCCCCTGTAGGAGCTGCCGCAGGCTGCGATCTTTTGATGTTGGTTTTATAAGATCAAGATCAAAGGATCGCAGCCTTCGGCAGCTCCTACACATACGCAAACAACAAGGAATGCGCAGTGAAAAAACTCTTTGGCGCCTCACTTCTCGCCGCCGGCCTGGCCTTGGCCAACATCGCTCAGGCAGCCCCGACGCTGCTTAACGTTTCCTACGACGTGATGCGCGATTTCTACAAGGACTACAACACTGCGTTCCAGAAACACTGGCAAGCCGAGCACAACGAAAACATCACCGTGCAGATGTCTTTCGGCGGTTCGAGCAAACAGGCGCGCTCGGTCATCGACGGCCTGCCGGCTGACGTCATCACCATGAACATGGCCACCGACATCAATGCCCTCGCCGACAACGGCAAACTGGTCCCGGAGAACTGGGTTACGCGTCTGCCGAACAACAGCGCGCCATTCACCTCGGCCACCGTGTTCATCGTCCGCAAGGGCAACCCGAAAGCCCTGAAAGACTGGCCGGATCTGCTCAAGGACGGCGTGCAGGTGATCGTGCCGAACCCGAAAACCTCGGGTAACGGCCGCTACACCTACCTCTCGGCCTGGGGTTATGTGCTGAAGAACGGCGGTGACGAGAACAAGGCCAAAGACTTCGTCGGTAAGCTGTTCAAACAGGCGCCAGTGCTCGACACCGGTGGCCGCGCCGCGACCACCACGTTCATGACCAACCAGATCGGCGACGTGCTGGTGACCTTCGAGAACGAAGCGGAAATGATCGCTCGCGAGTTTGGTCGTGATCAGTTCGAAGTGATCTACCCAAGCGTCTCCGCTGAAGCCGAGCCACCGGTTTCCGTGGTCGATAAAGTGGTCGACAAGAAAGGCTCGCGCGCTGCGGCTGATGAGTACCTGAAGTACCTGTGGTCGCCGGAAGGCCAGGAAATTGCTGCGGCCAACTACCTGCGTCCGCGTGATCCAGCGGTGCTGGCGAAATACACCGACCGCTTCCCGAAAGTTGATTTCCTCTCGGTTGAGAAAACCTTTGGTGACTGGCGCACCGTGCAGAAGACCCACTTCAATGATGGTGGGGTTTTCGACCAGATCTACTCGGGCCAGTAAGGTTCAAGCAAACATGAAAAAGGCGACCCACGACGGTCGCCTTTTTTGTGCGCTTCTGAATCCACCACAAACCCAATGTAGGAGTGAGGCGGGGGGGGGGGGGGGGGGGGGCGCCCCCCCAAGTGGGGGGGGGCCCGCCCCGATAGCGGGCCCGGGCAAACCCAAC
>NZ_JBIUWQ010000049.1:8671-36060 GCF_044743525.1 Pseudomonas sp. NPDC087598
GGGGCCCCCCGCGCGCGCCCCCCCCCCCCCCCCCCCCCCCCCGGCGGGCGCCCCCCCCCCCCCCCCCCCCCCCCCCCCACACTCCTACAGGGGAATATGTCAGGCGGTTACATGGGTGGCGTCACCCCATCCTTACCCGCAGAAATCGCCTGCGCCGTCAGCGTGCCGTCCGCACTCTGCGTCACGAACGTAACGATCTTCACCCCGACCTTGAGCAAGCTGCGATCCCCCGGCATCAGGTTGACGATCGGCACATCCTCCGGCACCAGAATCTTCTGCTGGCCGCCCTTGTAGTTCACCGTCAGTACCCGGCCATTGCTGACCACCAGATCACCGACACTGCCATTGGTCATGCTGCTGCCCTTGGCCAGATCGAACGGCCGGTGTCCGTCGCCACTGCTCGCCAGTTCCGGCGGAAATACGTGCACCTCCAGCGCCTTGAGCGTGCCATCCTCCTGGGGCATGGCGGCCGAGCCGATGTAGCTGCCGGGTTTGATGTCTTCGATGTTGGCGAGGGTAACGGCGCGGACCTTGGTGTCCTGAGTCAACTGGATGACCACGTTCTCGCCACTGTTGACGTGGACTTTCAAGGAGTCGGCGCTGACACCCGTGATCTCGCCGCGCACGCCGATGCGCATCCCCGGTGCGTCCGCCGCCTGCACGCCGGTCGAGCCCAACACGCCAATCATGGCAATGGTTGCGGTGTAACGAAGCATCAGACGAAACATTGCAATCCTCCGGTCATGAATATTCAACAAGACGATGCAAACATAAGCACGCTATCGAAGAAGATGTAAGTGAATGTATCATCGACCTTCAATCGGCGGACGCAAGGTCCGCCGAGCGACGATGACCTGATGAACGCCAGCCATTCCGCAACGGAATAACTGATATCAAGCGAAGGCGTCTTCTGCCTGCGCGGTTTGTCCCATAGCCTCACCGCATTCCCTTTCGCTGGATCGAGAAACCTTATGACCGCCACAACTCACGCAATGACCCGAGGCATGGTGCTGCTGTTCGCTTTCTGCTGCGGCGCCATCGTTGCCAACATCTACTACGCGCAGCCGATCATCGGCCTGATTGCGCCGGACATCGGCCTGACCGACACCATGGCCAGCTTCATTGTCTCGCTGACCCAGATCGGTTACGCGCTGGGCCTGTTCTTTCTGGTGCCACTGGGCGATCTGCTCGAAAACCGCCGCTTGATGATCATCACCACCGTGGTGGCGATTGCCAGCCTGCTCGGTGCGGCGTTCACCGACCAGCCCAATGTGTTTCTGCTGATCTCGTTGCTGGTGGGCTTCAGTTCGGTGTCGGTGCAGATTCTGATTCCGCTGGCCGCACACCTGGCACCGGAGGAGTCTCGTGGCCGCGTCGTCGGCGGGATCATGGGTGGTTTGCTGCTGGGTATTCTGCTGGCGCGGCCAGTGTCGAGCGTGGTCGCCGACCATTTCGGCTGGCGGGCGATGTTCATGATCGCGGCAGCATTGATGGCGGCGATCAGCGTCGTGCTGGCGCTGACTGTGCCCAAGCGCCAACCGGATCACAGCGCCTCTTACGGGCAACTGATCGGCTCGCTGTGGACGCTGCTGCGCCAGCAACCGGTACTGCGTCAGCGGGCGTTTTATCAGGGCTGCATGTTCGCCACCTTCAGTCTGTTCTGGACCGCGGTGCCGCTGGAACTGGCACGTAACCATGGCCTGTCGCAAAGCGAGATCGCGATTTTCGCCCTAGTCGGCGCCATCGGTGCCATCGCCGCACCGATCAGCGGACGCCTGGCCGACGCCGGCCATACCCGCATCGCCTCGCTGCTGGCCATGGTGTTCGCCAGCGTGAGCTTCCTGCCCGCCTTCATCCACCCGGCCTACAGCGTCATCGGCCTGGCCGTGACCGGCGTGGTGCTCGACTTCTGCGTACAGATGAACATGGTCCTCGGCCAACGCGCGGTGTACTCGCTGGACGCGAAAAGCCGTGGCCGCCTGAACGCGCTGTACATGACCAGCATTTTCATCGGCGGCGCCTTCGGCTCGTCAGTGGCCAGTGCGGTATTCGAGCATGGCGGCTGGTTGTGGATCGTGATTGTCGGTAGCGCGTTCCCGGTGCTGGCGTTGTTGCGGTTTTTGAGTGTTTCGCAGCGTGGTTCATTGGCAACGGCGTAAGACGTCAAAAGCTTCGCGAGCAGGCTCGCTCCCACAGGTTGCTCACTGGCCTATGGGAGCGATGACGCTTAATAGCGAACCAGTTTTTCCATCGCCGCATCCGCCAGAAAGGAGGAGCGGCTTTTGACGTTGTGTTCGCGCACATAACGATCGATTCGCTGGATCACGTAGCCGGGGAGCGTCACGTTGACCTTCTCGGTCTTGCCGAGATAGGGCGAGATATCCAGTTCCAGCATTCCCCAGCCCATGTCGGCAAATTCCGGATTACTGCGATGAACAGACGCCGACGTCGGCATGGGAATCGATTCCCCGTCCGCCGCAAGCTCTTGCAGCATGATGTGTGCGATCTCAACCGCTGCGTTATAGGCATCTTCAAAGCTATCCCCCGCCGTGACAGCGCCGGGAATATCGGGGATCTGGATGCCGATGGCTGTGTTCTCGTCTCCCCACTCGATGCAGATGGGATATTGCATTATGGATCTCCTTCGAAACTGGCTGGCGGGTTGTACAGCCCGGCACGCCTCCTGATACTTTTGACCGTCCCCAACGGTAAATCCTTTTTCGGATGAGGCACGGGAATCGTGTACGGGTTGTAACGGTGCCTGAAGATGTGATGGCTGCCGGTAATCCTGTCCAACGTCCATCCGGCTTCCTCCAGCTCCTTGATCAATAACCTGCTCTGCACCAACCGCCTCCTTGCCTCGGCCTGTTAAAAGTAACTCTAGAGTTATCTTTACTCAAGCATAGAAATCCGCAGAGCGACGCCCGGTTGTTTTACAGAGTGTGATTGAATGCACCGACCTCAACCCGGATTACACTCAGCCGCTCAACCCGCTAGCTGATCAACACTGCTCGCCAGACCTTCCAAGGAGTTGCCATGACCCGACGTACCTTCCTCATCACCGGCGCCAGCAAGGGCATCGGACGGGCGCTGGCCGAGCATCTGGATCGTGCCGGGCATCGCGTGGTCGGCATTGCGCGTCAGCCGGATTTGAGTTTTCCGGGCATTCTGTTTCCGCTCGACCTGAGCGATCGCAAGCTGACCGGTGAGGTCCTCGCGGAAATGGCGCGCACGTATGAGTTCGATGGGCTGGTGAACAACGTCGGGCTGGTGCGCCCGCAGGCGCTGGGCGATATCGATCTGGAAGCGTTTGACGATGTGATGCGGGTCAACCTGCATTCGGCGTTGCAGGCGACTCAAGCGTTGTTGCCGGGAATGCGGGCGAGGGGTTGGGGGCGGGTGGTGAACATTTCCAGCCTGACAGTGCTGGGCATCACCCAGCGCACGGCCTATGCAGCAGCGAAAGCGGCGCTGGTCAGCTTCACCCGCTCATGGGCGCTGGAACTGGCACAGACCGGGATCACTGTCAACGCCGTAGCACCGGGGCCGACCGAGACCGAACTGTTCCGCGCCAACAACCCGCCGGGCAGCGAGGGTGAGGCGCGCTATCTGGCCGGGGTGCCGATGGGGCGGCTTGGGCAGCCGGAAGAGATTGCCTCGGCGATAGCCTTTCTGCTTTCGGAGCAAAGCGGCTTCATCACCGGCCAAACCCTGTTCGTCGATGGCGGCGCCTCAGTGGGCAAAGCCGCGTTCTAATCAACAACACATTCCCCCCTGTAGGAGTGAGCCTGCTCGCGATAGCGTCCGTCCAGCCGACATTGATTTGACTGACACACCGCTATCGCGAGCAGGCTCACTCCTACAGGGTTATTCAACAGCTTCAAGAATGTGCAAGGACTTGAGATGGACCGCCTCGCCGCCATGGAAACCTTCGTCTACGTCGTGGAAACCGGCTCGTTTTCCGCCGCCGCCCGGCGCTTGGGAATCGGCCAGCCCGCCGTGTCGAAAACCATCGCTCAGCTGGAAAAGCGCCTGGCCGTAAGTCTGCTGCTGCGCTCGACCCGCGGCCTGACCCCGACCGAAGCCGGGCTGGCATTCTTCGAGCGGGCCAAGCGCGCCATCGAAGAAACCAACGAAGCCGACAACGCCGCCCGTGGCAGTGCCAGTGGTTTGAGCGGCAACCTGCGTATCAGCGCCGCCGTGACCTTCGGCCGGCTGCACATCGTGCCGCAACTGGGTCCCTTCCTCGACCAGCATCCACAACTGAACATCGACCTGCTCCTCGACGACCGCAACATCAACCTCGTCGAGGAAGGCATCGACGTCGCTTTGCGTATGGGCCCGCTCAGCGACTCGAGCCTGACCGCGCGCAAGATCGCCGACTGCCGCCGTGTAGTGCTCGGCTCGCCGGCGTATTTCGCCCGTCACGGCGTACCCACCTGCCCTGCCGAACTGGATCTGCATCAAGGCATCGTCTACAACCTGAGCGGCGGCGCCACCTGGACTTTCACTCAAGGCACAGCGCAACACACGCAAACCCTCAGCGGCCGCATCCGTGTCAGCGCCGCCGAGGGTTTGCGCGCCTCCGTCCTGGCCGATCAGGGCCTGACGATTGCCTCGCAATGGATGTTCGCCCCGGAACTGGCCAGCGGCGCAGTCGTGCCGGTAATGCAGGACTGGACGCTGCCGGACCAGGATCTGTGGGCGGTGTTTCCGACAGGCCGGATGGCGAGTGCCAAGGCACGGGTGTTTGTTGAGTATGTGCAGAAATTGTTCGAGGCGAGCCGCTGATGTCGCCAACTTTCAGCGTCGCGCGCCATCGTCCCTGACTGTACTTCCTGGCCGTCCCTGGCCTGAAAGGTTCAAGGTTGTTTCGGTTCTTTCCCGCGCTGTAACACCTCGTCCGCCATGGCCGGCAAATCGGCGCGCTTGGTATTCGGGCTGACATGGGTAATCAGATCAGCCAGCGCCACGCCCTCCATACCCAGCCTGTCGCGCAGGCCTTCATAGCCTGCGGGAACATTCCCGTCTTTCCAGAAAGAAGGCACGCGTACTTCCTTGGGCAGTCGCGCGCTCTGATCGACGATCTTGTAGGGGAAAGGTGTTTCTTCGAGTTTTCTTTGCTGGCTCATCAGAGGCGCCTTGCCCGCGACCATCTCGGGATGGGTCAGGCTGCCCGCGCGGTGTTGCTGTTCGAGCAGGACGATGCGCTCCTTCAGCTGTTGGATCTTGCTTTGGTGGCGCTCGTTTTCGTGGATGAGTTCGTCCGGCGTTTTCGCGATCAGCGCTGGCGGCCTGTCCAGTTGCTTCTGGATAAAGATCGCCTTGACCGCAGCCAGACTGGGCGGTGTCAGCCACACCTGCTCGTTGTGGTCCGTATGGGCTCCGGGCGTCTCGAGGATGCCCTTCAAGTGCGTATGGCTCTCGCTGGCAATCCGCGCCAACCGGTCAGGGTTCAGAGCCTTCAATGGGTACAGGCGCTCCAGGTCGTCACGCTTGTAATACAAGGGATTGCGCTGACCGAGATACCTTTCGCCGCTCCTGCCGACCTTGGCGCCCTCTCGCTCACTGGGTGCCTGCGCGACCCGACCGAGAATACGCCCCGCGGAATCCCGGTCGTTATGCCAAAGCTCCAGGGGATGGCTGATATTGCTCAGGGCCGTCTTGCCATCGAGGGTAATGGTTATGCCTGAATTGCCAATGGAGCCGATCCCCAACGGAGGCAGTTGCTGGTAGGCCGCTGCGGTCTTGGCCTGGTCGATACGTTTGTCTGACACCACCCGTGTATAGGTGCCCATGGCCCCGCCACGGTTGAAGTCGGCCATTTTTCTGATTCGCCCTATCCCGTTCAACTGGCGCTCATTGACCGATAGAAAACGCTCGGACTTGAGCAGGCCCTGCATTTCGCGAAAATCCACATCACGGGTGAAGACACTTTTCCCGACACTATGATCAAGAATGCTTTCCAGCGGCGCCGACAACTTCTGCACGTGCCTGGCTTCTTTTCCATGGGGAGCCCCTTCGCGGATCTCTCTGGACAGTTGCATTTCCTGGGCAATTGCTTTGGACAGATAGTTGGCATTCGATCGCCATGCGTTCAGCTGATTCTGCTCGCGCTCGGGCAGCTTTTCTCCGGCGGTAAAGCGTTGCAACTGAGTGACCATATGACGTTCGAAGTCAGCGTCACTGGCAAAGGCGTTTTTCGCGATGAACTCGCGCTGGGCCACGGCCGCTGGAGCATGGGCAGCAGGCTGCGCCGGAGCATGAAGAGGGTTGGTGACCGACCTGATAGACATTCCTGCGGGGGTGGCGGCAGGCAGGGGATCGGTTTGCGCTGCCTGTACGGACAACACACCACTGACGCCGGGAATATTATGTATCGGCATGTGGAAACTCCTTGATGAGGGTGCACAGCACTTCAAGCCGGCGATGGAACTGCTCGATGACCAGGGAAAATCCTGGTTCGTGTTCCAGGCTGCGCAAATCGACCAACCCCTTCAACTCGTAACCCTCGGCCCCTTCACTCAACACCAACTGCCCTGTTTCGAAACCGAATACCGGGTTGCTCAACAAGGAAAACACCTCGGCCGCATTGGCCACGAGCATAGGCAGACGCAGATCGGCGAGTACACTCCAGACCCATAAGCGATCGTCGTCCACGGTGATGAAAACATCCGAGACGCCATCAAGCTCGATTGCGATAGTGGAGTGCTGGTCAAAATCGAGCATTTTATGCTCGGGGCATTGGTATCGCCGTAGCAACGCATCCATCAGTTCCTTCAGCGTGAATCTTGACTGCTCACGGAAGGAGTAAGGATCTTGCACATCTTCTTTCACCATGGGGGACACCTGGAAGGTCTGAAGTCACCAGCGTTGCTTTGATATCCCGACCATTCGGAATAAAAAATCGCTGGCCTGTCAGGAATCAGGCTTTGGCTCTACTCAGGTCCTTGGTGATCTCCACCAGACCAGATTGGCGAACTGCACACCTTGATAACCATCACCATGACCCGTTGGCGAAGTATGCAAATCAAGGCTCTGAATTATCTGCCGAAAAAAATGCAAGAAATTTTAGCCCACGGCCGATATCCATTCAGCCTCGGGTCTACAGGCTTTGATGTTTTCAGCAGCACCCATTATCAAAACGGCGATCCGAAGATCGCCGTTTTGCATTACTGCCCGAACTGCTTGCCCAACCCCGGCGGCACGCCGTGGATATCGGTGTCTTCCCACGGGCCGTTGGGGCTGATCGAGCGGCTCCAGCCGTTGTTCCAGCGGAAGTAGGTGCGCTGGCGGTAGAAGGTGTTGGGTTGGCCATCGAGAACATAGACGCCGAGTTTTTGATCCCAATGGCTGTTGCCACCCGGTGGCGGGGCGAAGCTAGCCGATGTGCGCGGGACCGGTTTCGACGGTTTGGCGGGGATGCTTTTGCCTGGTGTCGGTGAGGTCGACGGGGTCGGACTCGGTTGCGACGGCGGAATCGGCGGCAGGTTGGTGGTCGGTTCCGGGCGTTGCACCGCACATGCACTCAAGCCCAGGGCCAGTGTGAGGACTGTGATTCGGGCGATGGTGTGCATGGCGGTGCTTTCCTGTTTTGCCCGGCTATTTGTCCGGGCTGTCGATGGTCAGTGTTTGTGGCGCGGTGGTGCTGCTGGCCAGAGGGCCGCTGCGACCGACCCACTCCCCTGCGGTCGGCTGACCGGCCCGGGAGATGCGCGCAACCAGTTGGACTTCAGGGAAGTTCGACAGTTTCAACTGCGGCATCATTGCGTCGGCATCGCCCAGTTCGACGGTCACCGGCAGATCGGCCACAGTCAGTCGCTTGGCGGCCAGCGGTGCTGGGGGACCAGAAACCGCGCGGGCAAAGATGAACACGCTGTCGCCCGGTTGTACTTTGCCCTTGAGTTCGCTGGCCAGATCGACGCTGACCTTTAACAAGGCTGCTTTTGGCGCTGCGGTCTGAGCGACCTTGCCACCACTGGCTTGCAGACGCTCGGCGGCTCGCTCGATCCCGCCCTGCAGCGCTTCGCGGGACTTGTCATCCGGCGGCAATTGCGCCAGCAGACGATTCCAGTAATCGATGGCTTGCTGATAGCGCTCGCCCTCGAATGCGGCGATGCCGAGCAGACCGAGGCTGGTGACTTCTTTCGGATCGGCCTTCAACGCTTCATCGGTCAGCGCCTGAATTTTGTCCGACCATTTTTTGCCATCGGCAAAATACTGCGCCTGCGCCCACTGGCCGAGCAGCTCCGGCTGGCGGCCGGCGAGGTTGGCGGCGCGTTCGAACATCTTCGCCGCGTCTGCCGGACGCTCCTGAGCCATGTACGTGCGACCGAGGAAGTACAGGCCCTCCGCCGAATCCGGCTGCGCGGCAACGGCGCGCTCCAGACGCTGGGTCATCTCTTCCATCGACTGCGGTGCCTGAGCGAATTCGCGGGTCAGTTCGACTTTATCGGCAGCGCCGAAATGCAGGTACAAACCCAGGCCCAATACCGGTACAAGTACCGCCGCCGCCAGCGGCAACGGTTTGCCCAGTTTCGACACACGCGGCGCGGCAACGCCTTCGGTATCCGCCAGCAATTCACGGGCGGCCTCAGCGCGGCCGCTGTCCATTTGCGCAGCGTCGAGCACGCCTTCAGCCTGTTGCGCTTGCAACTCGGCCACGCGCTCCTGATACAGCGCAACGTTCAGGGCAGTACGATCCTCTTCACGCTGGGCGCGACGTTCGCGCAAAACCGGGATCAGCAGAAAACTCAGGGCGACCAGAAGCAACAGCCCTGCGGCAAGCCAGAAATCAATCATTCTTGGTTTTTATCCAACAGTTGGTCGAGGCGCTGACGCTCATCGGCGGAAAGCGATTGCGGGGTTTCGGCGCGTTGTCCGCGACGACGGCGGACGATCACCGCGATCACCACAAAACCACCCAGCAGCAGCCCGGCCGGGCCGAACCACAGCAGTGCGGTCTTGGCGTTGAGCGCCGGTTTGTAGCGGACGAAATCCCCGTAGCGATCAACCATGAAATCGATGATCTGCTGGTTGTCCTTGCCCTCGCCGAGCATGCGGAAAATCTCTTTGCGCAGGTCAGCGGCAATCGGCGCGTTGGAGTCGGCGATGTCCTGGTTCTGACACTTGGGGCAGCGCAGTTCCTTGGTCAGTTCGCGGAAACGCTCGCGGTCCCCTTCTTTGGCGAACTCGTAAGTGTCGATGGCGGCGTGAGCCACACCGGCCAGACTCAAGCCCAACACCACGGCGGCTAAAAAGCGCTTCATGGTTTGGCCTCATCGACCAGCGCCTGATACTTGGCTGCGAGTTTTTCGCGCCAGACCTGCTCGTCGATCACCCCGACGTACTTGTCACGAATGATGCCTTTGGCGTCGATGAAGAAGGTTTCCGGCGCGCCGTAGACACCGAGGTTCAGGCCCAGCGAGCCCTCGTCGTCACGGATATCCAGCACGTAAGGATTGTGAAACTCGGCCAGCCACTTCAGCGCATCGGCATTGGTGTCCTTGTAGTTGATCCCGTAGATCACCACACCGCGCTCGGCCAGTTTGTTCAGCACCGGGTGTTCGACCCGGCAGGAAATGCACCAGGTGCCCCAGACGTTTACCAGGGCAGGTTTACCGAGAATGTCAGCCTTGGTCAGGGTCTTGTCGCCCTGCACTGCCGGCAACGAAAATTCCGGGAACGGCTTGTTGATCATGGCCGACGGCAGCTCCGCCGGATCGAGGTACAGACCGCGATAAAGAAATACCGCCACCAGCAGGAAAATCGCCAGTGGCACCAGCATCAACCAACGTCTCATGCAGCCGCTCCCGTCATGCCCAGCGCTTCACGCACTTTGGATTTCACCTTGACCCGATAGCGCCGATCCAGCGCTGCCAGCAAGCCACCGAGACCGGTCAGCAAGCCGCCGAACCAGATCCAGCGCACGAACGGTTTGACGTGTACCCGCACCGCCCAAGCGCCGTTTTCCAGCGGCTCGCCCAAGGCGACATAGAGATCACGGGTGAAACCGGCGTCGATCCCGGCCTCGGTCATCACCGAATTCTGCACGGTGTACAGACGTTTTTCCGGGTGCAACACGCTGACTTCCTTGCCATCGCGAATGACCCGAATGGTGCCCTTGTCGGAGGTGAAGTTCGGCCCTTCGAAGTGCTTGGCGCCTTCGAAGACAAACTGGTAACCGGCCAGCGCCATCGATTCGCCCGGCGCCAGACGCAGGTCGCGTTCTGCACTGTTCTGGCTCGACAACACCACGCCCAGCGCACACACGGCGATGCCGAGGTGGGCGATCTGCATGCCCCAATAACTGCGGGTCAGGGTTGGCAGGCCTTTGATCAGGCCTTTGTGGCGGGTCTTGTCGAAGATGTCACGCACACCGGCGAGCAGCACCCACGCGGCGAGCAGGAAGGTCGCGATCACCGCCCAGTTGAAATCGCCGTAAGCGACGCCGGCCACGATTGCCAGCGCGACGCTGCCGAGCAACACCGGGGTCAGCATGCCCACCAGCCATTTCACCGGGGTGTCCTTCCAGCGCACGATCACACCGACCGCCATCACCATCATCAGCAACGCCATCAGCGGAATGAACAGCGCATTGAAGTACGGCGGGCCGACCGACAGTTTGGCGCCGCTGATTGCATCGAGAATCAACGGATACAACGTGCCGAGCAGAATCATCGACGCCGCCACCACCAACACCAGGTTGTTGCCCAGCAGCAGGGTTTCCCGCGACCACAGATTGAAACCGACCTGGCTTTTCACCACCGGCGCACGCAACGCAAACAACGTCAGCGAACCACCGACCACGAACAACAGGAAGATCAGGATGAACACACCGCGCTCAGGGTCGGAAGCAAAGGCGTGCACCGAGGTCAACACGCCGGAACGGACAAGGAACGTACCGAGCAGGCTCAACGAGAACGCGGCAATTGCCAGCAACACCGTCCAGCTCTTGAACACGCCACGTTTTTCCGTGACCGCCAACGAGTGGATCAGCGCGGTGCCGACCAGCCAAGGCATGAACGAGGCGTTTTCCACCGGGTCCCAGAACCACCAGCCGCCCCAGCCGAGTTCGTAGTAAGCCCACCACGAACCGAGGGTGATGCCGATGCCGAGGAAGGCCCAGGCGACAATGGTCCATGGACGCGACCAGCGTGCCCACGCCGCATCGAGACGACCGCCGAGCAGCGCCGCGATGGCGAACGCGAAGGCCACGGAGAAACCGACATAACCCATGTAGAGCATCGGCGGATGCACGATCAGGCCGATGTCTTGCAGCAACGGGTTGAGGTCGCGGCCGTCCGCCGGAATCTGCGGCAGGATCCGCGAAAACGGGTTCGACGTGAGGATCAGGAACAGCAGGAAACCGGTGCTGATCATGCCCATCACCGCCAGTACGCGGGCGAGCATGACTTGCGGCAACTGCCGGGAGAACACCGACACGGCGAAAGTCCAGCCACCGAGGATCAACGCCCACAGCAGCAGCGAACCTTCGTGGGCGCCCCACACCGCGCTGAACTTGTAGTACCACGGCAACGCGCTGTTGGAGTTCATCGCCACGTAACCGACCGAGAAATCATCGGTCATGAACGCGTAAGTCAGGCAGCCAAAGGCGAACAGCAAAAAGGCAAACTGGCCCCACGCTGCCGGTTGGGCCAGGCCCATCCACAAGCGGTCGCCGCGCCAGGCACCGAGCAATGGCACCACGGCTTGCACCAGCGCAAAACACAGCGCCAGAATCATCGCCAAATGGCCCAGTTCAGGAATAAAAATAGCGGAAGTCATCGATCAACCCTCCTTCGCTGGGGTCGGCGCGGATTGACCGCTGTCTTTCAACGCTTTGGTCACTTCCGGCGGCATGTACTTCTCGTCGTGCTTGGCCAGTACTTCATCGGCGACGACCACACCGTCAGCATTGATCTTGCCCAAGGCAACGATGCCCTGCCCTTCGCGGAACAAGTCCGGGAGGATGCCGCGATAGGTGATGGTCACGGCCTTGTTGAAGTCGGTGACGACAAATTTGACGTCCAGCGAATCCGTGGAACGTTGCAGCGAGCCCTTCTCGACCATGCCACCGGCACGGATGCGCGTGTCGTGCGGCGCTTCACCGTTGGCAATCTGCGTCGGGGTGTAAAACAGATTGATGTTCTGCTGCAAGGCGCTAAGGGCCAGGCCGACAGCAGCGCCGACCCCGACCAGAATCGCCAGGATGATGATCAAACGTTTTTTGCGCAGCGGATTCACTTGCCGTTCTCCCGGCGCAGACGACGCGCCTCTTGTTGCAGATACCGCTTGCGGGCCAGGATCGGCGCCGCCACGTTGAAGGCCAGTACCGCCAGACAGATGCCATAGGCCGACCAGACATACAGACCATGATGGCCCATGGCGAGGAAGTCGCCGAATGAAGCAAAGCTCATCGAGCGGCCTCCAGACTGTGCTGCACTTCTTCTTTCACCCAACTGGCGCGTGCTTCGCGCTTGAGCACTTCCAGACGCATGCGCAGCAACAGCACGGCGCCGAAGAAACAGTAGAAACCCAGCACCGTCAGCAACAGCGGCAGCCACATTTCGGCAGGCATCGCCGGTTTTTCGGTGAGGGTGAAGGTCGCGCCCTGGTGCAGGGTGTTCCACCACTCCACCGAGTATTTGATGATCGGGATGTTGATCACGCCGACGATAGCCAACACCGCGCAGGCCTTGGCGGCGCTGTCGCGGTTGCTGATCGCATTGCCCAGCGCGATCACGCCGAAATACAGGAACAGCAGAATCAGCATCGAGGTCAGCCGTGCGTCCCAGACCCACCACGAGCCCCAGGTCGGTTTGCCCCAGATCGCCCCGGTGACCAGCGCCACGGCGGTCATCCACGCGCCGATCGGTGCGGCGCATTGCAGGGCAACGTCGGCCAGTTTCATCTTCCACACCAGCCCGACCACGCCACACACCGCCAGCATCACGTAGATCGACTGAGCGAGCATCGCGGCAGGCACGTGAATGTAGATGATGCGAAAGCTGTTGCCTTGCTGATAATCCGGCGGCGCGAAGGCCAGGCCCCAGACGACGCCGACGCCAATCAGCAGCAACGCTGCAATGCTCAGCCACGGCAACAACTTGCTGCTGATGCCGTAGAACCACTTGGGCGAGCCGAGCTTGTGAAACCAGGTCCAGTTCATACTGTTTCCATCACGGGTGCCGCTCATCGGTGTGAGCAGTCTCAGGGTCTTTACTGGTTAAATTTTAACCAGACCTCATTATTCGCCGACGCTGATCTTCAGGCCAGCCGCTATTGCAAAAGGTGTCAGGGTGATCGCCAGGGCGGTCAGGCTACCAAGCCACAGCAGATACCCGGTCGCCGGCATGCCTTGCAACGCCGCCTGCAAGGCGCCACTGCCAAGAATCAACACCGGGATGTACAACGGCAAAATCAGCAGCGCCAGCAACAGGCCACCGCGCTTCAAACCCACCGTCAGCGCCGCGCCCACCGCGCCGAGCAAGCTCAGCACCGGAGTGCCCAGCAGCAACGACATCAGCAAAACCGGCAGACACGCGGCAGGTAAACCGAGCATCAATGCCAGCAAGGGTGAGAGCAAAACCAGTGCCAGCCCGGAAAAAAGCCAGTGTGCCAGCACCTTGGCCAATACCAGAAGTGGCAACGGGTGCGACGAAAGGACCCACTGTTCGAGGGATCCGTCTTCGAAATCACTGCGGAAAAGCCCGTCCAGCGAGAGCAGGACCGATAAAAGCGCCGCCACCCAGACTAACCCCGGGGACAAGTTTTGCAACACTTGAGTTTCCGGGCCGACGGCCAGCGGGAACAAAGCGATGACGATGGCGAAGAAAATCAGCGGATTGGCCAGCTCCGCCGGGCGGCGAAACAGCAGACGCGATTCACGGGCAACCAGCAGGCCGAACACACTCATACCGCCCAATTCCCCAGATCGATGTCGCGATAACCGGCCGGCATCCGGCTCAGTGTGTGGTGCGTGGTCAACACCACCAGGCCGCCGCGCTCGCAATGGCCGGCCAGATGTTCCTCAAGTTGCGCCACGCCCTGCTTGTCGAGGGCGGTGAACGGTTCGTCGAGAATCCACAGCGGCGGGCTGTCGAGATACAAACGCGCCAGCGCCACGCGGCGTTGCTGACCGGCGGACAGGCTGTGGCAGGGAACATCTTCGAAGCCGCGCAATCCTACTGCTGCCAAGGCTTGCCAGATGGCCTCGCGTTCGGCGGGATGATGCAGGGCGCACAGCCAGGAGAGGTTTTCTTCCGGGGTCAGCAGGTCCTTGATCCCGGCGGCATGGCCGATCCACAAAAGGTTGCGCGCCAGTTCGCTGCGTTGTTCGGTCAACGGCAGACCGTTGAGCAGGACTTGACCGTCGGTCGGCTGCATCAAGCCGGCCAACAGCCGTAACAAACTGGTTTTGCCGCTGCCGTTGGGACCGCTGATTTGCACCATATCGCCACTGGCCAGTCTCAATTCGAGATTTTCGAAGAGCAGCCTCAGGTCACGTTCACACGCGAGGGCAACGGTTTGCAGGACAGGACTGGTCAAGGGATCACGGGCCTTATACGGTTCAAGTCGGCTCTGGTGCGGCCGTTAAAGAGATGCAGCATAGATGCATTGACGGCTCGATCTAGAGAGCTGCGTCAAACAATTGTTATGTTTTTTGAACGAAGCGCAAGACGGGCGGCATTATACATGTCGTGCCTTACTCTCAAGAGTGCAATTTCCTCAGGTTGTGTCCGCGTATGACAGGCGAAATGAACATCCTCCCGCTCCCCCCAACCACCCCGGCGACCGTTCGCCCGCAGGTGGGGGAGCTGCTCAAGCTGCTGACGCCGGTTGAAGGCTTGATCGGCGCCGGGCAGAGCGCCAAGGCCGAGGTGTTATCGCTCAAACAGGCGGATCAGACGTTTCAATTGCTGCTGAAAGTGACGCTGGACAGCGGGCGGCAGACCACCGTGCAGGCGACCAGCAATCTGCCGCTGGCGCAAGGCACCAGTCTGGCGATCACTCAGCCGTCGGCGGGCAATCTGGCGATCACCGTGCAACAAGCGATAGCCAGCAGCGTGGCCACCCTCACCCGCATCGATACCGCGCAATTGCCGGTCGGCACGTTGTTGCAAGGCAAGGTGCTGACCTCGCAGGTGCTGCCGCAGACGCCGGGGCAAGCGACAGTCTTTCGCTCGATGGTCAGCCTGCTCAACACCGCATTGAGCGGCAGCACCTTGAGCATCGACAGCCCGCAACCGCTGCGCATCGGCACCCTGCTCTCGGCGCTGGTGGAAGATTCGCAAACCTTGAAATTCCTGCCGCTGAGCAGCCGTCAGGAGCAGTTGGCGGTGAGCCAGCAACTGGTCGGTCAGCAGAGTCGTCAGGCATCGCTCGGCGGTTTATTGAACGCACTGCAAAACCTGCCGACCGATACCGATCAAACATCGGCCGATTTACGCGCCGCGGTCGACAAATTGCTTGCCGGCCTGCCTGACGTGCAGCAACTGAGCACGCCGAAAGGTCTGGCGATGGCGCTGGCCAACAGCGGCATGTTTCTCGAAGCCAAATTGCTGACAGGCCAGAATCCGGCGCTGGCCCCGGACATGAAAGCCGATCTGCTCAAGTTGATCGCGCAACTCACCCCAGGCCTGCCCGGCAACACCAATCTGAATGCGATCATCGCCGCCAACACCCTGGCGCAGGCCATGCCGAGCTTCGTGCGCAACGCCCTTGGCATGCTCGGCCAAGTCAGTGCCAAACCACTGCCAAACAGTTTCCCGCTGCCCGACCGACTGCTGCAAAGCCAGGACGGCGAAGGTGATCTGGAACATTTGCTGCGCCTCGCCGCCGCCGCTGTTTCCCGCCTGCAAAGCCATCAGTTGTCGAGCCTTGAACAGACTGGCGTCACCGATGACGGGCGCCTGCTCAGCACCTGGCAACTGGAAATCCCCATGCGTAACTTGCAGGACATCGTGCCGTTGCAGGTCAAGTTCCAGCGCGAAGAAGCGCCGGAGAAAGAGCCGCAACCGAACGAGCGTCGCGACGAACGCGAGCCCAAGCAACAATTGTGGCGCGTCGATCTGGCGTTCGACATGGAACCCCTCGGGCCAATGCAGATTCAGGCACAGTTGATCGCCGGCAGCCTGTCCAGTCAGCTGTGGGCTGAACGGCCATACACCGCCGAACTGATCGAAAACAACCTGTTCGCCCTACGCCAGCGCCTGCTTGATCGCGGGCTGAACGTCGGCGACATTGACTGCCACCACGGCACGCCGCCGCAGGGCAACCAGACCCGCCTCGACCACCGCTGGGTTGACGAAACCGCATGAATGACACCACCGCTCCACGCCAGGCCATCGCCCTCAAATACGACGGCAACCACGCCCCGACCCTCACCGCCAAGGGTGACGAAGAACTGGCCGAAGAAATCCTGCGGATCGCCCGCGACTGTGAAGTGCCGATCTACGAGAACGCCGAGCTGGTGCGCCTGTTGGCGCGCATGGAATTGGGCGACAGCATTCCCGAAGAGCTGTATCGCACGATTGCCGAGATCATCGCGTTTGCGTGGAACCTGAAAGGGAAATTCCCCGAGGGACACGACCCGGATGCACCGATGGTCGAGAAGGACGTCACCGATCGCGGGGATGACTACTAAATCCCGCCGCTCCCGTTGTTGGAATAATTCCGACAGTGCCAAACAGCTCATCCAACTGTTAAATCAACACTGGATGAGCTTTCTGCCATTAAAGACTCCGGCAAATCTATTGCTTTATACAACTGACAGAACTGGCTCGAGTAATCGGCCCGAATGCTTTTATCGCCTGTTTCACTGCATCTTCCAAAGAACTTGCAATGAATTCACCGCTAGGGTTTGTTCCCGTTTTTCCTACCCCGATGCATTTATATTTCGCTTCCTCAGCACTGGCGCTTAAAGAAAACAATGCAGCAACCGGAATAGCCAAGCTGAAAAAAATTACACTTTTAGATAAGTTCATAAGTCGCACCTCTTAATCCATAGAGAAGAATCAACCACCCTCGGATCATCAGAGATTTCTGCCGACTTGACACCTGTCAGATCTGACAGTCTTTTAGAGAGATTAGAAATACATTTGCTTCGTAACCGTTATAACTGACTGATTTCGTATTCAATCAAGAACTACTGCTAAAAGAATGAATAAACTTGAGTCTTGAAAGCAAAAGATCGCCGCCTTCGGCATCTCCTACAGGGAAACGCATTCCACTGCAGGCGCTGCCGAAGGCTGCGATCTTTTGATCTTGCTTGCCGCTTGAAGCTTCTAGCTGCTCTTGTGCAATTTGCGTATCAACCCCGCCTCAGCCTGGGTCAACCCGCAGGACTGAGTCAGTTCATCAAGTAACTCCCCCCAAAACAACGCTAAGCACTTACAATTTCCTGCAATTAACATGGCCAATAATATATTCCCCCGGAAACACTTTCTTCGCTTGCTTATAAGCGTCTTCAAGAGAGCTTGCAGTGATACGCGAATTTCTTGCGGGCCGGCTTTCATTTGCGCCAAGCATGAATACTTCGCCTCTTCGGCGCCTGCGCTTGGCAAAACCGAAAACACCGCTTAAACCAACAGAATGGAAACAATCGACTTTCTTAGTACGCGCATAAGTCTGAACCTCAAGTATTGGAAAAAATTAACTACCCAAGGATTATCAGTTGCCAAGCGGAGGAGAACACCTGTCAGACTTGACAGTATTTTATATTTGTTAGAAGTAGGATCTTGTTAAAAGAGTTATGTCTACCTTGTTCGGCACTCAGCAATTAAATTGCCGATCCGCGAAAATGCCGAGCTGGTGCGCCTGTTGGCGCGCATGGAATTGGGCGACAGCATTCCCGAAGAGCTGTATCGCACGATTGCCGAGATCATCGCGTTTGCGTGGAACCTGAAAGGGAAATTCCCCGAGGGACACGACCCGGATGCACCGATGGTCGAGAAGGACATCACTGATCGCGGCGACGATTATTAAGCCAAAAAGCAAAAGATCGCAGCCTTCGGCAGCGCCTACAGGGAAACGCATTCCACTGTAGGCGCTGCCGAAGGCTGCGATCTTTTGATCTTGCTTGCCGCTCGAAGCTTGAAGCTTGAAGCTTCTAGCTGCTCTTATGCAGCTTGCGCATCAACTCCGCCTCAGCCTGGGTCAACCCGCAGGACTGAGTCAGTTCATCAACGCTCGCGCCCATCCCTACCAGCTTCGCCGCTTGGGCGAACGACAGGCTCGATGGATCGCGCTGCTCCAGCGCAACAATCTTGTCCGGCAACGGCCCGACTACCGCGCGCAGCTCGTGCAGGGCTTCGCCCATGCGCACGTTACCGTTCTGGTAGTCGTCCACTCGCTTGGCCAGGTCCTTGATGCGCTGATCACGCAGCGCATCGCCCTGAGCCTGTTGCGCCGCGATCACTCGCTGCGCCTTGATGTACGCCAGAAACATTGCCAGCGTGCCTGCCCAGAAAAGGAACAGGACAATGACCGCAACCTCGAGAATCAATCAGATGCTCTCCAGTTCCGACCATTCTTCTTCGCTCATCATCTTGTCCAGCTCGACCAGGATCAGCAACTCATTGTTCTTGTTGCACACGCCCTGGATGAACTTGGCCGACTCTTCGTTACCGACGTTCGGTGCGGTCTCGATTTCCGACTGGCGCAGGTAAACCACTTCAGCCACGCTGTCGACCATGATGCCGACGACTTGCTTGTCGGCTTCGATGATGACGATACGGGTGTTGTCGCTGATCTCGCCGGTGCTCAGGCCGAAGCGCTGACGGGTGTCGATCACGGTAACCACGTTACCGCGCAGGTTGATGATGCCCAGCACGTAGCTTGGCGCACCCGGCACCGGAGCGATCTCGGTGTAGCGCAGGACTTCCTGAACGCGCATCACGTTGATGCCGTAGGTTTCGTTGTCCAGCTTGAAGGTCACCCATTGCAGGATCGGATCTTCGGAACCCTTTGCCGCCGTAGCCTTGTCGTTCATACCCTAGCCCCTCGAAGTACCGCGCTCGCGGTGTATGTTCTGTGCCCCGTCATACGAATGCCGGCGCCTGTCTTTTATGTAAGTGTCATGTCGGTTTGTGGTTCGGCTTACTGCCGGACATGTGCTTTGCCCCGCCACTGGCGATCAACTCGGCCAGTGCCGATACATCAAGCAAGGCGCACATGTGTTCAATCACCGTGCCGGCGAGCCATGGCCGCTGACCCCGATGACTTCTCCATTTGATTTCATTCGGATCAAGACGCAACGAACGGCTGACCTGATGCACCGCCAGGCCCCACTCGTAACCTTGTACCGAAATCACGTACTGCAAGCCCTGACGGAAGTCATCGCGATAGCGATCCGGCATGACCCAGCGCGCGGTATCCAGAACTTTCAGGTTGCCGGCCTGGCTCGGCAGGATGCCGAGGAACCATTCCGGTTGCCCGAACAGCGGCGTCAGCTCATGGCCGGCCAGCGAATAGATCGAGCCGAGGCACACCAGCGGCACCGCCAGCGTCAGCCCGGCAACGTCGAACAGCAGGCATTCGAACGCTTCGGAAGCCCAGGCTGGACGGCCGTCGGTTTCCACCGGCGGCGGGGTGTTGCTCGGCGGCAGATGCACTTCCACCAGTGGTGGCACCAGCGTCTGTTCGACGGGTGCAGGCGCCACGGGCACAGGCTCGGCCACGAGCGGTTCCGGCGCGGTTTTCAGCAGCTGGGTTTGCAGCAGTGGCGCCAATGTCGAAACCGGTGCACGAACCTCTTCAATCAACGCCAACGGAGCCTTGGTCACGGGTGCAACAACAGGCGCGGCAACCGGCTTAACAGCCTGTTGCGCATCACGCGCCTGTTCTTCCAACACAGCGGCCTGGAACTCATCCAGCGCCGCCGCAGTTTCCACCACTTCAGGTTCCGCTACGACTGCCACCGGCAACTCGTCAGGAATTTCCTGCAGCAAACTGTCCAGATAAGACTGCAAGGCCAACTGCGGCTTCGACGTCAACTTCAACGGCCGATTCATGCTCATGCCACCTGCGGAACAAGTTGTTGCGCCAACAGATGCTTGAGCAGCGCGCGGTAGGCCAGCACGCCACGGCTCTTGCCGTCGAATTGCGAAGGCGTGACACCGGCACGGCTGGCATCGCGCAGACGGGTATCGACCGGGATGTAACCCTGCCAGATTTCTTCCGGGAATTTGTCACGCAGCACACGCAAGGTATGCATCGATGCCTGGGTACGGCGGTCAAACAGGGTCGGTACGATGCTGAACGGCAGCGCCTGTTTGCGCGAGCGGTTGATCATAGCCAGGGTGTTGACCATGCGCTCCAGACCTTTGACGGCCAGGTGCTCGGTCTGCACCGGGATCACCAGTTGCTGGCTCGCCGCGAGGGCGTTGACCATCAGCACACCGAGTAACGGCGGGCTGTCGATGACGGCGTAATCGAAGTCCTGCCACAGTTGCGCCAGACTCTTGGCGATCACCAGACCCAAGCCACTCTGCCCCGGCGACTGGCGCTCAAGGGTGGCCAGTGCGGTGCTCGACGGCAACAGGGAAATGCGTTCGTCGCTGGTCGACAACAGCAACTGCCCGGGCAAGCCTTGCGGCACAGCGCCCTTGTGCAGAAACAGGTCGTAGTTGCTGTGTTCCAGGCTGTCGGGGTCGTAGCCGAAATAGCTGGTCATCGAGCCGTGCGGGTCAAGATCGACCACAACCACGCGCTTGCCCGCCTCTGCCAGCAAACCGGCTAAAGCGATGGAAGAAGTGGTTTTACCAACACCACCCTTTTGATTGGCGACTGCCCAGACTCTCATTCAGTTCGTTCCTCCCGGCCGAGATGCTCGACCGAGACATGGCTCAGCGTATTAATGCGGGTGACGGAGAATTGACGGCACTCTCGCGTCCCGGCGTCTTGACCGGGGTCGGTGCAGTTTGTGTGCCAGCCCGCTTCAGTGCGGCGTCCGGTTGCGCGTTGGCGGTGCCGGTACCCGTGAGGCTGCGGCGCACATCGAGATTTCGCGACACCACCAGCACCACACGACGGTTCTTCGCGCGGCCTTCAGCCGTGGCGTTGTTGGCCACTGGCTGGAACTCACCGTAACCCACCGAGGCGAGGCGACCGGGATTTACGCCCTGCATCGCCAGCATGCGCACGATGCTCGCCGAACGCGCCGAGGACAGCTCCCAGTTGGTCGGGTACTGCGCGGTGCGGATCGGTTGATCGTCGGTGAAGCCTTCAACGTGGATCGGGTTGTCGAACGGCTTGAGGATCGCCGCGACCTTGTCGATGATGTTGAACGCGATGTCGCTCGGCATGGCGTCGCCGCTGCCGAACAACAGGCTCGAGTTGAGCTCGATTTCGACCCACAACTCGTTGCCCCGCACGGTCATCTGGTTGGAGCTGATCAGATCGCCGAACGCTGCGCTGATGTCATCGGCGATGCTCTTCAGCGGATCACTGGCCCCGGCGATACCGGCGTCGACCTGCTCGGCATCCTTGACCAGCGGCTTGGCCGGGGTCACGGTCTTCGGTCGCTCGTCGCCGATCGGGATCGGTTTGAGCGAGCGGTCGGAGTCGGTAAAGACGCCGATCAGCGCTTCGGAAATAACCTTGTACTTGCCTTCGTTGATCGACGAGATCGAGTACATGACCACGAAGAAAGCGAACAGCAGCGTGATGAAGTCGGCGTAGGACACGAGCCAGCGCTCGTGGTTAACGTGTTCTTCCTGATGCCTGCGACGAGCCATAGTCCATTACCCCCATCAATCCATGAAGCCCTGAAGCTTCAACTCGATAGAGCGCGGGTTTTCACCTTCGGCGATCGACAAGATACCTTCCAACAACATTTCGCGATAACGCGACTGTCGCAACGCGATTGACTTCAGTTTGGCCGCGACCGGCAACAGGATCAGGTTGGCACTGGCCACGCCGTAGATGGTCGCAACGAATGCCACGGCAATGCCGCTGCCCAATTGCGTCGGATCGGCGAGGTTGCCCATCACATGGATCAGGCCCATCACGGCGCCGATGATGCCGATGGTCGGCGCGTAGCCGCCCATGCTTTCAAAGACTTTCGCCGCTTCGATGTCGCGGGCTTCCTGGGTGTAGAAATCCACTTCGAGGATGCTGCGAATCGCTTCCGGCTCGGCGCCATCGACCAGCAGTTGCAGGCCTTTGCGCGAGTAGCTGTCGGGTTCGGCATCGGCCACGCCTTCCAGACCGAGCAGACCTTCTTTACGTGCAGTGAGGCTCCAGTTGACCACGCGGTCGATGCCGCCGGCGAGGTCCACGCGTGGCGGAAAAAAGATCCAGGCGAGGATCTGCATCGCGCGTTTGAACGCGCTCATCGGCGATTGCAGCAGCGCGGCACCGATGGTGCCACCCAGTACGATCAGTGCCGCCGGGCCGTTGGCCAGCGCACCGAGGTGACCACCTTCAAGGTAGTTGCCGCCGATGATGGCGACGAACGCCATGATGATCCCGATAAGGCTTAGAACATCCATCAGATACACGCCTCGACAATGTGTTTGCCGATGTCGTCGAGGCTGTATACCGCGTCGGCGAGGTCGGCTTTGACGATGGCCATCGGCATGCCGTAGATCACGCAACTGGCTTCGTCCTGCGCCCACACCGCGCTGCCGCCCTGCTTGAGCAGACGTGCGCCTTCACGGCCGTCGGCGCCCATGCCGGTCAACACCACCGCCAGAACTTTGTCGCCGTAGGATTTCGCCGCCGAACCGAACGTGATGTCCACGCACGGCTTGTAATTCAGACGCTCGTCGCCCGGGAGGATTTTCACTGCGCCACGGCCGTCGATCATCATTTGTTTGCCACCCGGGGCCAGCAATGCCAGGCCCGGACGCAGGATGTCGCCATCCTCGGCTTCCTTGACGCTGATGCGGCAAAGCTTGTCCAGACGTTCGGCGAAGGCCTTGGTGAACGCTGCCGGCATGTGCTGGATCAGCACGATCGGCGCCGGGAAGTTCGCCGGCAATTGCGTCAACACGCGTTGCAGGGCAACCGGGCCGCCCGTCGAGGTGCCGATGGCAACCAGTTTGTAGGCTTTGCGTTTCGGTGTCGGCGACGAAGCGCTGGCAGCCGGCGTGCGAACCGGTGCCGGCGCTGGAGCCGGACGCGTTGGCGCGCTGCTGCTGTGACTGCTGAAGCTCGATGCCGCCGGAGCTGGCGCAGGCGCTGGAGCAGCCACCGGAGCCGGTGCACTGTAGGCACTGAAACGACGGTTACTGCGCGAGATGCTATGGACCTTCTCGCACAGCAGTTGCTTGACCTTCTCCGGATTACGCGAGATGTCTTCGAAATTCTTCGGCAGGAAATCCACCGCGCCGGCATCCAGCGCATCGAGGGTTACCCGAGCACCTTCATGAGTCAGGGAGGAGAACATCAACACCGGGGTCGGGCAGCGCTGCATGATGTGCCGCACCGCCGTGATGCCGTCCATCATCGGCATCTCGTAGTCCATGGTGATCACGTCCGGCTTGAGGGCCAGGGCCTGAGCGAGCGCCTCTTGACCGTGGGTGGCCGTGCCGACCACCTGGATGCTCGGATCCGCTGAAAGAATTTCCGAGACGCGGCGGCGGAAAAAACCCGAATCGTCCACCACCAGGACTTTGACTGCCATAAACACTCCATTAGGCGCAGCGGGACGTTATCGCCCCGCCGCCCCGGATTCAAATACGCCGTGCGGCGTAACGCTTGAGCATGCTTGGAACATCGAGAATCAGTGCAATACGGCCGTCACCAGTGATGGTGGCGCCGGACATGCCCGGAGTCCCCTGGAGCATTTTGCCCAATGGCTTGATGACCACTTCTTCCTGGCCAACCAGTTGATCGACGACGAAGCCGATCCGCTGAGTGCCCACCGACAGGATCACCACATGGCCTTCGCGCTGCTCTTCGTGAGCGGCGGAGCTGACCAGCCAGCGCTTGAGGTAGAACAATGGCAAGGCCTTGTCCCGCACGATCACCACTTCCTGACCGTCGACGACGTTGGTGGTCGACAGGTCGAGGTGGAAGATTTCGTTGACGTTGACCAACGGGAACGCAAACGCCTGATTGCCGAGCATGACCATCAGGGTCGGCATGATCGCGAGGGTCAGCGGCACCTTGATGACGATCTTCGAGCCCTGGCCCTTGGTCGAGTAGATATTGATCGAACCGTTGAGCTGGGAAATCTTGGTCTTCACCACGTCCATGCCGACACCACGGCCGGACACGTCGGAGATCTCGGTCTTGGTCGAGAAACCCGGGGCGAAAATCAGGTTGTAGCACTCGGTATCGCTCAGGCGATCGGCCGCGTCCTTGTCCATCACACCGCGTTTTACCGCGATGGCGCGCAGGACGTTCGGGTCCATGCCTTTGCCGTCATCGGAAATCGACAGCAGGATGTGGTCGCCTTCCTGTTCGGCCGCCAGTACCACACGACCGCCTCGGGCCTTGCCCGACGCTTCGCGTTCTTCCGGCGACTCGATGCCGTGGTCGACGGCGTTGCGCACCAAGTGGACCAGCGGGTCGGCCAGGGCCTCGACAAGGTTTTTGTCGAGGTCGGTTTCTTCGCCGACCAGTTCCAGGTTGATCTCTTTCTTCAGCTGTCGCGCAAGGTCGCGAACCAGACGCGGGAAGCGTCCGAAGACCTTCTTGATCGGCTGCATCCGGGTTTTCATCACCGCGGTCTGCAAGTCAGCCGTGACCACGTCGAGGTTCGACACAGCCTTTTGCATGGCTTCATCGCCACTGTTGAGACCCAGGCGCACCAGACGGTTACGCACCAGCACCAGTTCGCCGACCATGTTCATGATTTCGTCGAGACGTGCGGTGTCGACCCGTACGGTGGTCTCGGCTTCGCTCGCCGGTTTTTCCGGTGGCGGTGCAGCGGCAGCGCGGGCCGGAGCCGGTGCAGCAGCGGCAGCCGGTTTTGGCGCTTCGGCTTTCGGTTCAGGCTTGGCGGCAGGCTTCGGCGCAGCCGTCGCAGCAGCGGCCGGGGCCTTGGCGACAGGCGTGGCGACGGTCGACGCGGAGCCCGCAGCAGCGGCGCCGACTTCAGTGAACTTGCCTTTACCGTGCAATTCATCGAGCAGCGATTCGAACTCGTGATCGCTGATCAGATCGCTACCGGCAGCGGCGGCGGCCGGTGCGGCAGACGCAGGGGCCGAGGCAATGGCCGACTCCAGCGCTTCGACGGCAAAGTTGCCTTTGCCGTGCAACTGATCGAGCAATGCTTCGAATTCGTCGTCGGTGATGTCCGAGCTGTCGCCTGCTGCCGGAGCTGCAGGTTTGGCCGCCGCTGGCGCGACGGCGTCAGCTGCAAATTGACCTTTGCCGTGCAACTGATCGAGCAGTGACTCGAACTCGGCGTCAGTGATTTCATCGCTGGCTGCCTCTGCGGCAGTTTGCGCAGGTGCAGCAGCAGCGGCCGGAGCTTCCGCTTCAGCCTTGACGGCGTTCAGCGAGTCCAGCAGTTGTTCAAATTCGTTATCGGTGATGTCGCCCGAATCGCCTTCGACGACCAGTTCTTCGATCATCTCGGCCACCGGTGAGACCGGGGCTTGATCCGCTGATTGTGGCTCGGCCAGACGCGCCAGCGCTGCCAGCAGTTCCGGCGTCGCAGCGGTGATCGGTGCACGCTCGCGGACTTCGCTGAACATGCTGTTCACCGCGTCCAGTGCTTCGAGGACAACGTCCATCAGTTCTGCATCAACGCGACGCTCACCCTTACGGAGGATGTCGAACACGTTTTCGGCGATGTGACAGCACTCCACCAGCTCATTGAGCTGAAGGAAGCCGGCGCCCCCTTTTACAGTGTGGAAACCGCGAAAAATTGCGTTGAGCAAATCTGCGTCATCCGGACGGCTTTCCAGCTCGACCAGTTGCTCGGACAGTTGCTCAAGAATCTCGCCGGCCTCAACCAGGAAATCCTGAAGGATCTCTTCATCGGCGCCGAAGCTCATTAATGGGGTGCTCCTACAGGTCTAAAAACCTAAACTCAAAATCCAAGGCTGGATAGCAAATCGTCCACATCGTCCTGACCGGACACAACGTCTTCTCGTTTATCGGCATGAATCTGCGGACCTTCACCCTGCGAGAGATGTTTTTGTGGATCTTTTTCTGCAAGCATCGCCGCACGGTCATGTTCGATGCCCGCAAAGCGGTCCACCTGACTGGCCATGAGCACGAGTTTGAGCAAATTGCTTTCGACTTCGGTGACCAGTTGGGTCACACGCTTGATCACTTGACCGGTAAGGTCCTGGTAATCCTGAGCCAGCAGGATGTCGTTCAGATTGCTCGACACCGCACGGTTGTCCGTGCTGCTGCGTGACAGAAAACCGTCGACCCGGCGCGCCAGTTCGCGGAACTCTTCAGCTCCGACTTCACGACGCATGAAACGCCCCCAGTCGGTACTCAAGGCCTGAGCTTCATCAGCCAGACCATTGACCACCGGCGTGGCGCTTTCCACCAGATCCATGGTGCGGTTGGCCGCGGCTTCTGTCAGTTTGACCACATAGCCCAGGCGTTCGGTGGCGTCGGTAATTTGCGACACTTCCTCGGCCTGCGGCATATGCGGATCGATCTGGAAGTTGACGATCGCACTGTGCAGTTCACGTGTGAGCTTGCCGACTTCCTGATACAGGCCACGGTCACGGGTCTGATTGAGCTCATGGATCAGTTGCACAGCGTCGCCGAACCTGCCTTTTTCAAGGCTCTCGACCAGTTCGACCGCGTGTTTTTTCAGGGTCGACTCGAAATCGCCCTGTGAAGATTCGTTATGCTCCATAGCTCCCCCGCGCGTCATCAGCCGATGCGTTCGAAAATCTTCTCGATTTTGTCTTTCAACGCCTGAGCCGTGAAAGGTTTGACCACGTAGCCGTTCACACCGGCCTGAGCGGCCTCGATGATTTGCTCGCGCTTGGCTTCAGCGGTCACCATCAACACGGGCAGATGCTTGAGTTTTTCATCGGCACGTACGTGGCGCAGCAGGTCGATACCGGTCATGCCCGGCATGTTCCAGTCCGTTACCAGAAAGTCGATGCTGCCGCTGTTGAGCACCGGAATGGCGGTAGTGCCATCGTCAGCCTCGACGGTATTGGTGAACCCAAGATCGCGCAGCAGGTTCTTGATGATCCGCCGCATCGTTGAGAAGTCATCAACGATGAGGATTTTCATGTCTTTGTTCAATTCGACCTCCAAGCAGTCTTAAACGCGCCCAGCACCTGGACGCGCCACTTCAATCAATCGGCGCAGCACTCGAAGACTGTCTGGAGCACAACAGAGCAAGACCGGTGCCGTTCATCACCGCACCAGCCTCGTTCGCAGTGTCCCCACACTGCCTTCAGCGCGCTCGCCACTCCCCCAAACGCCCCCGCAAACGGGCCGCGCACTGG
>NZ_JBIUWQ010000049.1:36070-48159 GCF_044743525.1 Pseudomonas sp. NPDC087598
CCAACAACAGTCGCTCACGCTCCGGCAAATTGGCAATCGCGTCCGCCAGCGCCGCCTGGAAGCGTTCATCTTCCAGATCGCGTGACGGCTCAAGATGAGCACTGGCGCCATCCTCGTGCAGCCCTTCGTGTTCGCCGTCCTGCAAGAGGTCGTCGAAACTGAACAAGCGACTGCCCAGGGTGTCATTCAAAATCCCGTAGTAATCGTCGAGACTCAATTGGAGTTCGGCCGCAACTTCGTGATCTTTAGCATCACGGCCGGTTTTAGCTTCAATTGCCCGAATTGCGTCACTGACCATACGGGTGTTGCGGTGAACCGAGCGTGGTGCCCAGTCCCCTTTGCGCACTTCGTCGAGCATCGCGCCGCGGATTCGAATGCCCGCGTACGTTTCGAAACTGGCGCCCTTGCTGGCGTCATATTTGGTCGAGACTTCAAGCAGACCGATCATCCCGGCCTGAATCAGATCCTCGACCTGCACACTCGCCGGCAATCGCGCCAGCAGGTGGTAGGCGATGCGTTTGACCAGTGGCGCGTAACGCTCGATCAACTCGTACTGCGCGTCACGTGCCGACTTCTTGTAGTAGTTCATACCGCTGGCGGTCATAACACAGGCCCTGCCGTTTGCTGCACGAGGCGCTCGACGAAAAACTCAAGGTGGCCACGCGGGTTGGCAGGCAAAGGCCAGGTATCGACCTTCTGCGCGATCGCCTTGAACGCCAGCGCGCACTTGGAACGCGGGAAAGCTTCATAGACCGCTCGCTGCTTCTGCACTGCCTTGCGCACGCTTTCGTCGTAGGGCACGGCGCCGACGTATTGTAGGGCCACATCAAGGAAGCGATCCGTGACCTTGGTCAACTTGGCGAACAGGTTGCGACCTTCTTGCGGGCTCTGCGCCATGTTGGCGAGGACGCGGAAGCGGTTCATGCCGTAATCGCGGTTGAGCAGTTTGATCAGTGCGTAAGCGTCAGTGATCGAGGTCGGCTCGTCGCAGACCACCAGCAACACTTCCTGGGCTGCGCGAACAAAACTGACTACCGAGTCACCAATACCCGCAGCGGTGTCAATCACCAGCACATCGAGATTGTCGCCGATGTCACTGAACGCCTGAATCAGACCGGCATGTTGTGCCGGGCTCAGGTGAACCATGCTCTGGGTGCCGGACGCGGCCGGCACGATGCGGATCCCGCCGGGACCCTGCAACAGCACGTCGCGCAATTCGCAGCGGCCTTCGATCACGTCGGCCAGGGTGCGTTTGGGCGTCAGGCCCAGCAGAACGTCGACGTTCGCCAGTCCCAGATCGGCGTCCAGCAGCATGACCCGACGGCCAAGCTCTGCCAGCGCCAGAGACAAGTTCACTGACACGTTAGTCTTGCCGACGCCACCTTTGCCGCCGGTCACCGCGATCACCTGTACGGGATGCATGCTGCCCATGTTATTTCTTTACCTTGTCTTGCATAGACGGAGGCCACATTACTGGCTGCGCGTTCACAACCGGAACAATGCATGGCAGACCATCGATGTAGGTACAAAAACTGTTCATGATTACCTCAGCCAACCTGCTTGGTCGGGCTGTGATAGATATCAGCGAACATGTCGGCCATGGCTTCTTCGCTGGGTTCTTCCTGCATTTGCACGCTGACGGCGCGGCTGACCAGTTGATGACGGCGCGGCAGATGCAAATCATCCGGAATCCGTGGGCCATCGGTCAGGTACGCGACCGGCAATTCATGACTGATCGCCAGGCTCAACACTTCGCCGAGGCTGGCCGTTTCATCCAGTTTAGTCAGGATGCACCCGGCGAGCCCGCAACGCTTGTAACTGTGATAAGCGGCGGTTAGAACCTGTTTCTGGCTGGTGGTTGCCAGCACGAGATAATTTTTTGAGCGAATGCCACGTCCGGCCAGGCTTTCGAGCTGCATGCGCAGGGCTGGATCGCTGGCTTGCAGGCCGGCGGTATCGATCAGCACCACGCGTTTGCGCAGCAGTGGATCCAGCGCCTGGACCAGCGACTGGCCCGGGTCGACGTGGGTCACTGGCACGTTGAGAATCCGCCCCAGTGTCTTCAGCTGTTCCTGCGCACCGATGCGGAAACTGTCCATGCTCACCAGCGCGACATTCTGCGCGCCGTACTTGAGCACATAGCGCGCAGCGAGCTTGGCCAGCGTGGTGGTCTTGCCCATGCCGGCAGGGCCGACCATGGCGATCACACCGCCCTCTTCCAGCGGCTCGACTTCCGGTACGGCAATCATCCTCGCCAGGTGCGCCAACAGCATGCGCCAGGCCTGACGAGGTTCTTCAATGTCAGTGATCATCGCCAGCAGGTCACGCGACAACGGCCCGGACAGACCGATCCGTTGCAGACGGCGATACAGATTGGCTTGCGCCGGACGGCTGCCTTGCAGCTGATTCCAGGCGAGCGTACCGAGCTGCACTTCCATCAGTTCGCGCAGGCTGTTCAATTCAAAACGCATCGAATCCAGCGCACGCGGATCGACACCGCCGGAGGACTGCGAAGGCGCCGGGGCCGGACGCGCCGGGGCGGCGTAAGTCGGCTCGCTCAGCGGTTCAGCGGCAGTCAGCGGCAGGCCAGCGGTCAACGGCAGCCCGGCAAAGATCTGACGATTGCTATTGCCGTCGGCTTCGCCACGCAGGCTCAATTCGGCCTGGGCGGTAACGATGCGCGACTGAGTCTTGCGCAGCTCGTCTTCGAGTTCCATGTTCGGAACCCGTGGCGCCAGCGCCGACAATTTGTAATCCAGTGCCGCCGTCAACTCGACACCGCCGGCAATGCGGCGATTGCCAATGATGGCGGCATCAGCGCCCAGCTCATCACGAACCAGCTTCATGGCCTGACGCATATCGGCGGCAAAGAAACGCTTAACTTGCATAAACCACTACCTCAGCCGTTGGGCCCTACTGTCGCAACGATGGTCACTTGCTTGTTGTCCGGTATTTCCTGGTAGGCCAGCACGTGTAGCCCTGGGACCGCGAGGCGGCCGAAACGCGAGAGCATCGCGCGGATCGGGCCTGCTACCAACAGGATCACCGGCTGACCTTGCATTTCCTGACGCTGCGCCGCTTCGATGAGCGACCGTTGCAGCTTCTCGGCCATGCTTGGCTCCAGCAGAACGCCCTCTTCCGAGCCTTGTCCTGCCTTCTGCAGACTATTGAGCAATATTTGTTCCAACCTTGGTTCCAAGGTGATCACAGGCAGCTCGGACTCAGTGCCTACAATGCTTTGGACGATGGCACGGGATACGCCGACCCGCACCGCAGCCACCAGCGCGGCGGTATCTTGACTCTTCGCGGCGTTGTTGGCGATGGCTTCAGCGATGCTGCGGATATCGCGCACTGGCACGTGTTCGGCCAACAGCGCCTGCAGAACCTTGAGCAGTTGCGACAACGAAACCACACCCGGCACCAGCTCTTCGGCCAGTTTCGGCGAGCTTTTGGCCAGCAATTGCATGAGTTGCTGGACTTCTTCGTGGCCGATCAGCTCGCTGGAGTGCTTGTACAGAATCTGGTTCAAGTGCGTCGCGACCACGGTACTGGCGTCAACCACGGTGTAACCCAGCGATTGCGCCTGGGCGCGCTGGCTGATTTCGATCCACACCGCCTCCAGGCCGAAAGCCGGATCTTTGGCGTTGATGCCGTTGAGCGTGCCGTAGACCTGACCCGGGTTGATCGCCAGTTCGCGATCCGGGTAGATCTCCGCTTCCGCCAAGATCACGCCCATCAGGGTCAGGCGATAGGCGCTCGGCGCCAGATCGAGGTTGTCGCGGATGTGCACGGTCGGCATGAGGAAGCCCAGATCCTGCGAGAGCTTCTTGCGCACGCCCTTGATCCGCGCCAGCAGTTGCCCACCCTGATTGCGGTCCACCAGCGGGATCAGGCGATAGCCGACTTCGAGGCCGATCATGTCGATCGGCGTCACGTCATCCCAGCCAAGCTCCTTGGTTTCCATGGCGCGGGCCGGCGATGGCAGCAGTTCCTGCTGGCGCTGAACCTCTTGCAGCGCCTGAACCTTGGCGACGTTCTGCTTTTTCCAGAACAGATAAGCGCCGCCAGCAGCCAGTGCCGCCATGCTCAGGAACGAGAAATGCGGCATGCCCGGCACCAGGCCCATGACCGCCATCAGACCGGCAGCCACCGCCAGCGCTTTCGGCGAGGCGAACATCTGGCGATTGATCTGCTTGCCCATGTCTTCCGAGCCGGAAGCACGGGTCACCATGATCGCTGCTGCTGTTGATAACAACAGTGATGGCAATTGCGCCACCAAACCGTCACCGATGGTCAGCAAGGCGTAAACCTTGCCGGCGTCGCCGAAGCTCATGTTGTGCTGGAAGATACCGACAGCCATGCCGCCGATGAGGTTGATAAACAGAATCAGCAGACCGGCGATGGCGTCACCACGGACGAACTTGCTGGCACCGTCCATCGAACCGTAGAACTCGGCCTCTTGGGCCACTTCGGAACGACGCGCCTTGGCCTGATTCTGGTCGATCAGACCGGCGTTGAGGTCGGCGTCGATCGCCATTTGTTTGCCGGGCATCGCATCGAGGGTGAAACGCGCGCTCACCTCGGAAATCCGCCCGGCACCCTTGGTCACCACGACGAAGTTGATGATCATCAGGATCGCGAAGACCACCATACCGACCACGTAGTTACCGCCGATCACCACCTCACCGAAGGCCTGGATCACCTTACCGGCGGCGGCGTGGCCGTCCTGACCGTGGAGCATTACCACCCGCGTCGACGCCACGTTCAACGCCAGCCGCAGTAACGTCGCGACCAGCAGAATGGTCGGGAACACAGCGAAATCCAGCGGCCGCAGCGCGTACACGCAGACCAGCAGAACGACGATCGAAAGCGCGATATTGAAGGTGAAGAACACGTCCAGCAGGAACGGCGGCACCGGCAACATCATCATCGCCAGCATCACCAGCAACAGCAACGGCACACCCAGATTGCCTCGACTGAGGTCGGCAACGTTTGTGCGTGCAGTGTTGAATAACTGAGAGCGATCCACCGGTTTTCCCCGTTCCTTTAAAGCAAACTTTTGACGCCCAGAGCGGACGTACGGCGGCTATTGCAAGAAACCTTCCAACTTTTGCGCAGGCAAAAAAAATCGCAGCCTGCGGCAGCTCAACGGGGTTATTCCGCCCATTGAACTGCCGAAAACGGCGATCACGGCGCGTTCAGTAGCGACACGCCCCTACCTCAGTAACTATGTCGGGAAATACCCCATTGCGCGAGAGCGGGTCGCCCCATCCGTTAAATGTACGTTGCGACTCCCCATGACCCGGTTGCTGACCAGCAACGAGTGTTCGAGTACATAGATGTTCGGGTATGAAAGATTGATCGAAACAAATCGTCCGTAATACAAACCCCGCCCGCCATAAATGGGCGTAACGTCGATAAAGTTGTTATGCAAAATCCCCCATCCCATAGGTTGTCCGCCGTTGTCCATGCTGACGGCACCGAACTGTCTGAACCAGGCGGCTGCCTGAGCTGCGGTCATGAATGAGTTGTTTAAAATCAACCTGTGAACATTCATCACCCGCACGGGATAGGAAATCTGTTTTTCATCGGCATCGGTCACAGTGATAGTGGTCGATTGATTACTCAGCCCCGTAACCTTGCCATTGGCATCGACCGATGCGATGCCGGGGTTGGCTGAACGATAGGTGTAAGGTGGCCGGCCACCCGTTGGAACGCGCACCCGCACATTGTTGGCGACCTCGCGTTCGCGTAATCCATAAGCGGTGCCACCCAACAATTTCCAGCCATTCAAAAGCATCAGTTGAGTATCAATCGCCAATGCTTCAGTGACCTTGACGGTATACCGCGCCACTGGAAGCACCAGCGCCGTCTCCTCGTTGTCCATACTGCCCAGTGCGATTTTGCAAGTCACCTCACAGGTAGACAGATCCTTGAGTGCATAGAACCAGCTTCGCGCGGCCTTAACGCTGATGCCCTGAGAGATTTCTTCGGCAGTCAGCGCGGTGCCGGGACGCAATAGCAACGGATCAACGCCCTCGCTGGCGACCGTGATCCACACTCGCTGCCCGACCTCGGCGACAGGCAACGGCGGCTTGACCACGCACGTGAGGTCAGTCTGGATGATTCTCAGATCGATAAACGGCACCGCTCCTGCTTCAACAATATGCGGGCGGGTCAAGACGGGATCCCTGTCGCTGATTGTTTTGACCGTCAATATCAAAGGCCTGGACAGGATAGTCTTGCCATTCCTGAGCAGCTCAAAGTTGATTTCCACCTGTGCCCCACGATTTTCCGCAATGAATGACGGCCTCAGTGAAAAAAATGCAACGTTGTCAGCATTCAACGATTGAGCAGTGAATGTCGGATAACCCTCACCCGGCGCCCCCTTGACCAGCAGGCGCACTTGGTCACCCGGGCGTGGACTGGCCACATGTACACGCGCTCGGGCACCGCCATTATTTTCCAGCGGGTCAAGTACGCCATCAGGCGCACGGCGTACAGTCGGCGGCTGCAACGACTGCGCCGGGTCTCCGATGTACAACTCGAGAAGCGCGGATGACTGTGGCAGATCTTCTGGCCGCTCGATCCACCAAAGCAGACTGAAAAACTGCTCCCGATAGAACTCGATAGCCTCGCCACCCAGCCAGAACTCCAGATCCTTGCCTACCCTTGAGTGCTCAATCGGTAAGCGGTCCCGAAATACCACCCCGCCCGCATCCCCCCGCCCCTCCAAATGCACCACGTCACCCAAACGGGTATAGGAAGCCGCCGCGACCTGGATATCCGTTCCATACGGCACATGTGCGGGATTGAGCACACCATCGATGACGCCAATACACAACCGGCGCAGGCAATACGGGTTTGAAATCGTCCACACGCGCATTCATCGTTTCCGAAACCAGCGCAGGATTCAAAGTGGCATGACTGGCCTCATAGGAGACATTGACCGCCCCCCGGATCAACGGGGCAATGTCCTTGGCAGTTACGCTGAAGGCAATGGCTTGGCCGACCAACTGATCACTGACGTCACGATAGGTTTGATACAGGTGCGGACGCCCAGAGGCACTGGTTCCCGCCCATGTCAATGTGACTCTGAACCCCTTCTTTATCCGGGTATCGGGACCGCACAACACCACGGTTCGGCTTAGCGCAGGATCCAGAGTGCCGCCTACCGCATCCGTTATCCACGGCGCCGGTAGCCGCAAAGTCTTACCTTGCAACGTGAAGATATAGATCTCCGAACGATCCTGTTTACCATCTGCTTTTGTGCGCAGGTAATCGACTTGCACCTGCCCACAAGCACTGGCAAGCACGATTGGATTTGGAATTTGGAAAGACTGAATCCCGAGGCGAGTGATCGGTTGCTCTTCACTGTGTTCGACCACCTCGCCGCTCTGCGTCGTAGCCGCCCATCGCAACAGCAGTTTCTCACCCCGCGCAAAACCACTGCTCGTAATCACCTGAACAGCCAAGTCGTCGAAACCCACCTCATCAAGGCTGACCAGGTCGTCGTCGGCAAGAGGAACGAATACCGGATCAAGCCAGGCATTGGCGGGATCACTGACGACTGTAGTGCGCTCTGAAAAGTCGCTGACGTTCTCCACCTGATCTTCGATCTGATAGACCAGCACCGCCGGGTCGGCGGGACCTGCATCGCGGATATTTTCTGGCGTAATGAAAACACTGATGTCCGATCCGACCTCGCTCTCCAGCACAGTGTGGGGAGTGACAGCAATGCCATGGAAACAGAGCTTCAACTTGTCCCCCTTGGTCATGAAGGGCCACCGAGGGATGATCGCTGTGACCCCCTCGGCAGCGACATCCTTATCAATGACCTGACCAGGGGCCAACTGGAGTCGAGCCGGCTTGAGTCGTTGATGACCAGGCAAGTCCGGCTCGGGATCGTTGCCGCCCGGCGGATCGATCTTGAACCAGACTTCGAGTTCCCGTCCCTCGGGTGGCTGACCGCTTTTGCGCAGAATTTCATAACGCAAAGTATGAACACCGGCCGGGACATCCTTCGCAGCGATGTGCATCACCACATCAAGATTATCGTGATCCGCAGGCAACACCGACGTGGCAACCAGTGTTTTACCCACGTACAGCCGAATGGTGTCCTCTGCAGCCATGTTCGTATAAGCCTGAACCAGCACCCGGAGCCCCTTGGCACTCGTATAAAGCAAGGGGCGGTTGACCCCCACTTGCGCCGGCGCAAAATCGATGTTGGTGAACTGCCCGGGAATATTGGGCGCATACAGGGAAAAGAGCCCCAGACCACCGCTCGAATCGAAGGGAACAATGTCGTATTGCGCATCGTCAATTTCGTCCCGAATCGGCATTACCATTAAGCCAATCATTGCCCTGCTCCTGAAAAGATCCGTGCGGTTTGCCAAGGATATGGAGAGGCCATTGAAAACTTGATGCGAATAATCGACCACTGTCAGAACTAACAGGTACACGCTTGTTTCTGACGAACGGCACAGGCGTCAACCGGAAAATATCTTCAAAGGCCTCTGCCCATCCGGGTCCACGCCACCTCCCCGGAGAACCCGCAGGATGTACGCCATTACCGCGGACTTCAAAAACGAGGAGATGCTGGCCGATGCCAGCGAAGCGCTCACTTAAACGGCGAGCAAACTGTGCAGATACGACGGAGTCAGCAGGACCTCATTAGGAGATTGCCAACCCCGCTCTACTTAAACTAAAAACGGAGGTGTGTGACTTCCTTCGTCTGTGTACTCACACGATCATATTCGACCGGCTTACCGACTTTGATGGCCGTCTTGCGCTTATGGTCTTCAGGGACCTGGAAGTAAAAACATCTTTCGTCAGGGTCACGCGGAAGATTCGTACCACCCAGTGCGGGATTTGTATACTTTTCACGTTTGCGTTTTATGTTGAGGTATTCATCGTACGTTCCCGGATAAATAGTGCCCCTGCCAGTATTTTCGTCATAACTTATGAATGTACCGTTCAGCTTTTCACCTTCCATTTCATCTGCCATTTCCCTTCTCCTTTGCCATCGCAAAAAAAGATACGCACCCAAAGTGCGACACCTCCCAGCATCAAATCGCAAAGGCACGTTTCCCACACCTGTAAAACCTGACAGGTTAGACGCGCTTTCAGACGAAAGGTAAGCCTGAGGATCACGCCGTAAGTCCGGCGACATCGGCCAATTGCCCCTCGAGACTTTCTCAGGGACAGGACACGTTTTTACTTGAACAGTCGCCCGTTCTTTTGCTTTTAAAACCACAATGTTTAAAAGACACCTTCAGACACGCCTTCAAGGCTACAGATTCTTGCGTAATTGCCTACAGCTACGCCAGAATCCGCCGGCTTGTGCGCCTTGGGGTCGGGTTCTATTGTGGGTCGGTCGTTGACGAATCAGCGATCGGGTTTAGCGACTCGAACTCAAGTCAAAGGTGCATCAGCGTTCCAGGCTTCGTTGCGGATCTGTATTTTCGCGATTTCGTCATGGTGGCTGTATGCGGGAGACCTTCGGGTCTGCCGGGTGCCTTTGACCGGTTCGCTAACCTGCGTACAGCCGCCACCCCTCTTGTTTAGCGACAGGATTGGGCGGCTCCACTTCAAAGGAGCTTCACCATGATCAAACCAACACCCAACCCGCCCGAAACCGACCCCACTTCCCCCTACGAATCCCTCCATTCGAAAAAGCTCAACGAAGCCGCCGACCGCGCCCTCGACCACTACCTCTGCCCGCCGGGGTCTACGCCGCCTCCCCGTAGAGTCCGCAGGATGTACGCCGTTACCGCCGACTTCAAAAACGAGGAGATGCTGGCCGATGCCAGCGAAACGCTCGCCTCAGCCAGAACCATCGCTCAAGACTTCGCCCACCTCTTGCCAGCGTCGCAGCGCAGGACGTTGTTGGGGGTTGCGCATCTGATCATGCTCGGGGAGTTGGCGGTGAATCGGGTGATGGATAATTTGCAGATGCCGCAGTAACCGGCCTATCTGACAAGACTTGAGTGATGTGTTGTGGTTGCTGACGTCTTCACGGGCAAGCCTGACGCACAGCCAACACATGTCTTCAGGCATGAAAAAACCGCCCCCCCCCCGGTGCAATCGGGACGGCGGTTTTTTCGTTTCAGCTTTTTTGTCAGATTGCGATGCGGGCGATCTTTTGGTCAATACCGAAGGATTTTTACTTTTCCATTTTTGCTCTTGGGCAATTCAAACTCGACCTCGCCGTCCACTTTGATGTTCGCGTGGTGGACCTCGTCCTACGGAATACTGAACGTGTAATTCTTGGCGACCAGAACCGCACCGGCGGCAGCCCCAAAAGAGACACTTTGCGCCGCAGGCTCTGGATTTTGAATGATGGTGCCTTCACCGGTTTTCGGGTTATAGCGACTGAATTTACCTTTCATTGTTACGCTCCCTTGATGCGCTTGAAAAAGCCGAGCAAAAATGCGCGGCATCACTCTGCAATCAAACCGCAAAGGCGTTTCCCCCACACCTGTAAAACCTGACAGGTAAGGCCTATTACCAGACGAACGGCATACTCAAAACATTCAAGGGCAGACCACGTTCCTTCCAGACAGATCGCCCTATCTTTTGCTTTTTAAACTCAATTGTTTAAAAGACACCTTCAGACACGCCTTAGAGGCTACACATCCTTGCGTAATTGCCTACAGCTACGCCAGAATCCGCCGGCTTGTGCACCTTGGGGTTGAGTTCTATCTTGGTTCGGTCGCTGACGAATCAGCGATCGGGTTTAGCGACTCGGACCATCTCAGTGCATCAGCGTTCGTGGCTTCGTTGTGGGACTCTTCGCCCGCAATTACGTTATGGCGGCTGTATGCGGGAGACCTTTGGGTCTACCGGGGTGCCTGTGACCGGATCGCTAACCTGCGTACAGCTGCCACCTTCACTTGTTTAGCGACGAGGGAAGAGTGGCTCCATAACCTCAGGAGCTTCACCATGATCAAACCAACACCCAACCCGCCCGAAACCGATCCCACTTCCCCCTACGAATCCCTCCATTCGAAAAAGCTCAACGAGGCCGCCGACCGCGCCCTCGACCACTACCTCTGCCCGCCGGGGTCTACGCCGCCGCCCCGTAGAGTCCGCAGGATGTACGCCGTCACCGCCGACTTCAAAAACGAGGAGATGCTGGCCGATGCCAGCGAAACGCTCGCTTCAGCCAGAACCATCGCCAATGACTTCGCCCATCTCGTACCTGCGTCGCAGCGCAGGACGCTGCTGGGCATCGCGCAGTTGATCATGCTCGGCGAACTGGCGGTGAATCGGGTGATGGATAATTTGCAGGTACCGGACTAACAGCAGCCCCCCCACCTGTGGCAAGGGAGCCTGCTGCCTTGCCACAATCACTATGCAGGAACTGCCGGAAGCAGCGATGTTCTGGATAATCAGGAAGTGAATCGCAGATTTGTTGCTTTTCCTTTTGCTCCTTTCGGTTCGTCAAATTCAACCGAGGCGCCTAGCTCGATCTTTTCAAGATTTTTGTCGGTCAGCGGTAATTTGAATTTGTAAGCCTTATCCGCTAGAAAAAAACCCGTTGCGGCAGCAAACGATACCCCCGAGCGCGTCGGCGTAATCGTGCCTTCTCCCGTTGCCGGGTCATAGCTACTGAACGTACCTTTCATTGTCGTGCTCCTTTGCGTTTGCTCGATGTACCCGCGCCGGGTACGCGGTGCCAACAAGCATCAAACTGCAAAAACGCGGTAAACGCACCTGTCAGAGTTGACAGGTGCAGACTGCATTCAGACAGGCGGTAACCATCAGGAATTGCGACGCAGATCCGGCTGAATCGGCAGGTCGTCCTTGAACGGATCAGGACGCCTGTCCTTGCCCGCACGGAACTGACGGATCTGCCCCCCCTCGGGGACAGATCATATTTGCTTTGCACTGGTGACCACCCGTCGCGACCTGTCAGATCTGACAGGTGCGCAAATCCTCGTTTAGCGCTCTGATAGCTCCTGCCCATTGCCATGCCACAGGAGCTTGATCCATGACCACCTCAACCCCAGCAGACAACACCGTTCTCGCCCTGAGCCCACCCCAAGTCACCGGCCAGACCGAGCCCGTGGTCGGCGCAAACATCG
>NZ_JBIUWQ010000050.1:0-47880 GCF_044743525.1 Pseudomonas sp. NPDC087598
ATTGCATTGCGCATTGCCAGCCATAACGTGATCCTGGTCGCTCTGGCCCTGGTGATCTATGCCGGCGTGATGGGTTTGCAATTCAAGCAGGCCATGCACGAGCAGGCCGATGCGCTGGGCGAAAGCCTGACCACGCAGACCGCCACTTCCGCTACGGAGCTGCTGGTGTCCAACGACATCCTCAGCCTCAACGTGCTGCTCAATAACCTGACCAAGAACAAATTGGTGGCCCACGCGGCGATCTATAGCGTGGATAACCGCATCCTCGCCGAATCCGGTCAGCGCCCCAAGCACAGCCTGTTGGGCGAAGCCGAAGGCATGTACGAGAGCAAGATCACTTTCCAGGACGTGACCGCCGGGCAACTGCGCATCAGCCTCGACATGGATCAGTTCCAGCAGCCGATGACCATCAGCCTGCAAAGCATGGGCATTTTGAGTGCGATTCTGTTGGCGCTGTCGCTGGCCTTGAGTCTGCGTATGGGCCGTTACCTGTCGACGCCGTTGCTGCAGTTGCGCGTCTGGTTGCGCCGGATCGACGAACACACGCCGGGTATAGACCGTCAGGATGAAATCGGCGATCTGGCTCGTCAGCTGCACGCCAACTACGCGCCGGAACCTGCACCTGTAGCGGAACCCGAGTTCGAAGACGAGGACGACGAGCCCGAGTTCGAAGTGCGCAACCTGCGTGATCCGAGCTTCGACGAGACTCGTCCGCTGGCTGCGCAAAAGCCCGCACCACGCCATGTGGTCAGCACCGTCGAGGACGATGAGGACGATGACGCGTTCGCCGATCTGCGTGACGAATCGCTTGCTGAAACCGCGCAACCGGTGATTCGCAAAGCGACGCCAAGCGTGCCACAACACACCGCGGTGCTGGCGGTGCAACTGGGTTCGCAAGAGCAACTGCGCCGCTTGCCTAAAGCGCGACTGGACGAATTGCAGGAACGCTATCGTGACTGCCTCGAACAAGCCGCTTCGCTGTATCAGGGCGAAATCGAAACCCTGAACGACGGCAGCACATTGATGCTGTTCCACACTGAAGACTGCGGTGACGACTACCTGACCAACGCCATCTGCTGCGGCGAGTTGCTGCGGGCGCTGGGCCATCAGTTGCAGATTGAAGTGGCGGACAGCGGTATTACCCTGCAATTGCAGCTGGGTCTGACCCTGGGTGATGAGTTGTTCGGTCTGAGCCAGATTGATCTGCTGCTGACCGATTCGGCCCAGGATGCACTGGCCCTGTCGCAGCACAGCCGCAATCTGCTGCTGGTTGAGCGCAAGATCAGTGATGACGCGCTGATTCGCCAGCGTGCGCGGATCCGCCCGATCGCCAGCCCTGAAGGTGCCTGCTGTGTAGAGCGCTTGATGGAGCCTTACCCGTCGATGCTCGAACGGCAACTGGCGCGGATGCATGAGCGCCGGGCGTAAGCCTCAGGCCTGAAACATCGAAGCCCGCAGACGAGTGATTGTCTGCGGGCTTTTTTGTTGCCTGTGCCATCCCCTTCGCGAGCAGGCTCGCTCCCACACTTGATCAGCAACGCCCACATTCCCTGTGGGAGCGAGCCTGCTCGCGAAGGCGTCAGCACCGGCCACAAAGATCACCAGCCCACAGACACAACAAAGCCCGCACAAGGCGGGCTCTGTCTTGACTCGATCCAGGCTTAGAAGCGGAACACTTCCATATCCGTACGAATTGGTGATGCCATCGGAATCTTCGGCTGCTTCTCGGCTTCTGCCGCTGGCGCCGCCGGTTTCGGTGCCGCTTTACGCGGTGCCTCGGCCACTGGTGGCTGATTGGCCAACGGTTTCAGCGCAACCGACAGTTGCTCGGCCAGACGCTGCAACAGAATCCCTTGCGCCTGAACCTGCGAGGCCGTGCTGCCGGCGTGCAGTTCCTGCAGGTGAATGATGCGGTTGTCGCGCACCTGACCACGACGGTCGATCAAACGCCACTGCGCATCGAGAATCGCCGGTTGTTTTACACCGGAGTCCAGACGCGTGATGGTCAGCAATACCTGCACGTCCGGGGTAAACCCGGTTGTAGCCGGAGCCAGTACCACGCGCTGGCTGTCCAGATGACCGGCAACCTGACGCATCAACAACTGATCGATATCCGACGAAAGGCTGCCCGCCCAACGACCATCTGTCGCCGCTTGCAGACTGCCGTCCGGTTGACGTTGCAGCAAAGTCTCACGTTGCAGGTAATCGGCTACGACTACCGGGCCTAACAAAACCGCCATGCCTGCGCTTTGCGCAGGCTGAACCGGACTTCCGCTGTCCAGTTGATACAGCGACACCGGCTGGTGAACGCTGCAACCCGCCAGGCCCAAAACGCCGGCGAGCAGGAAAATAAGGGGGCGCAGAGCAGTCATCATCCCGTCCAGGTGGCCGCCACAAGGCTGACCACAGTGAAAATACTCAATAAATATGAAGAACGCTCGGCCACGCCGGCGCTTGGAAAGGCCATATCATCCGTGAATATGCGTTCCGACTCCAGCGCCAAAGCGCCGATCTACGCGTTAAATCGTAGATACGGCGCTCTAGGACGCCTAATTGAGGTTTTCGACGAGCAGCGCATCGACCCGCTGGAAGCCACGCGGCAACTTGTTGCCACGACGCCCACGCTCACCCTTGTAGTGTTCGAGGTCGTCGGCTTTCAGTGACAGGGTCCGTTTCCCGGCTTGAAGCACCAAAGTGGCGCCTTCCGGAAGCACGGCGATGTCCGTGACATATTCTTCGCGACTGGCCACGCGCTCACCGGAAATACCGATGATCTTGTTGCCTTTGCCCTTCCCTAATTGTGGCAGATCGCTGATTTTGAAGATCAGCAGGCGACCCTCGGTCGTGACCGAGGCCAGCCAATTCTGCTCACGATCGACCACCGGACGCGGCGCAATAACCTTGGCGTTGTTCGGCAGGCTCAACAGGGCTTTACCGGCCTTGTTCTTGGCTTGCAGGTCTTCGCCTTTGACGACGAAACCGTAACCGGCGTCGGACGCGATCACGTACAACGCATCGTCTTCAGGCATCAGCACGCATTCGAAGGTCGCGCCCGGTGGCGGTGTCAGACGACCAGTCAACGGTTCGCCCTGGCCACGAGCCGACGGCAGCGTATGCGCGGCGACCGAATAGCTGCGGCCGGTGGAGTCAATAACCACGGCAGACTGGTTGGAACGCCCCGCCGCCGAGGTCTTGAAGCCATCGCCGGCCTTGTACGACAGGCCAGTGGCGTCGATCTCATGGCCCTTGGCCGAACGGATCCAGCCTTTTTCCGACAGTACTACGGTGACTTTCTCGTTCGGCAGCAGATCGTGTTCGGTCAGCGCCTTGGCTTCGGTACGCTCGACGATAGGCGAGCGACGGTCGTCGCCATAGGTTTCGGCGTCTTTCAGCAGTTCGGTGCGCACCAGCTTCTTCAGCTTGGCTTCGCTGCCCAGCAGGGCTTGCAGCTTGGCTTGTTCCTTGAGCAGTTCGTCCTGCTCGTCGCGCAGCTTCATCTCTTCCAGTCGCGCCAACTGCCGCAGACGGGTGTCGAGGATGTAGTCGGCCTGGATTTCGCTAAGGGCGAAGCGCTCGATCAGCTTGGCTTTCGGGTGTTCCTCGGTGCGGATGATGTGGATCACTTCATCCAGGTTGAGGTAGGCGATCAGCAAACCGTCCAACAGGTGCAGACGACGCTCGACCTTGTCGAGGCGGAATTGCAGGCGGCGACGCACGGTCTGCACGCGGAATTCCAGCCATTCGACCAGCAAGGCACGGAGGTTTTTCAGCTGCGGCTTACCGTCCAGACCGATGATGTTGACGTTGACCCGGTAGGTCGACTCCAGCTCGGTGCTGGCGAACAGGTGCTGCATCAGCGCTTCGTGATCAACACGGCTGTTGACCGGAATGATCACGATGCGGCACGGGTTTTCGTGGTCGGATTCGTCGCGCAGGTCAGCGATCTGCGGGGCTTTCGACGGTTTCGCCTGCATCAGCGCGGCGATCTGTTCCAGCACTTTCGCGCCGGACACCTGATGCGGCAGCGCGGTGACGATGATGTCGCCATCCTCGACGTGGTACACGGCGCGCATGCGCACCGAGCCCTTGCCGGTTTCGTACATTTTCAGCAGGTCGGCACGCGGCGTGATGATTTCCGCTTCGGTCGGATAATCCGGGCCTTGAATGTGTTCGCAGAGCTGCTCGACCGTGGCTTTCGGCTCATCGAGCAAGCGTACGCAAGCGGTGGCAACTTCACGCAGGTTGTGCGGCGGCACGTCGGTGGCCATGCCCACGGCGATACCGGTGGTGCCGTTGAGCAGAATGTTCGGCAGGCGCGCCGGCAGAACCAGCGGTTCCTGCAGGGTGCCGTCGAAGTTCGGGCCCCAGTCGGCAGTGCCCTGGCCCAGTTCGCTGAGCAGCACTTCGGAATAGCGCGACAAGCGTGCTTCGGTATAACGCATGGCGGCGAAGGACTTCGGATCGTCCGGCGCACCCCAGTTACCCTGGCCATCGACCAGCGTGTAGCGATAGCTGAATGGCTGGGCCATCAGCACCATCGCTTCGTAGCACGCCGAGTCGCCGTGCGGGTGGAACTTGCCGAGCACGTCACCGACGGTACGCGCCGATTTCTTGTGCTTGGAATCGGCGTCCAGCCCCAGCTCGCTCATCGCATAAATGATGCGACGCTGTACCGGTTTCAGGCCGTCGCCGATATGCGGCAAAGCACGGTCCATAATCACGTACATGGAGTAGTTGAGGTAGGCACTTTCGGTGAAGTCAGCCAGCGAGCGGCGTTCTACACCGTCCAGGCTGAGATCAAGGGGATTGCTCATGCAGGCCTCATCGGTTCGTTGTCTGGCGCAGCAGCATGGTGCCACCGCGCTGAGTAAATTCAAGTTTGTTCAGGGCGCTCATGCCGAGCAGCACCTGGTCACCATGCAGCCCCGGCGCCACCAGTGCACGGACATCCCGCAGCACGATGTCGCCCAGTTGCAGGCGGTCAATCTTCGTCCGATAGCCCTGGCTCAGGCCATTGGCCGTGCTCAAGGTCACACCGAAGCCTTCTTCCAGCTTCAAACGCTTGGCCAGATCCGCCGGGATCGCCACATCGGTTGCGCCAGTATCGAGCATGAACTCGACCGGCTCGCCGTTGATCTGGCCGCTGGCGACAAAATGCCCTTGGGCATTGCCGGCCAGCTTCACTTCGATAAACCCTTCGCCCTGCTCCGAACTGACCACCACGTTCGGATTCTGCTGGCGCTGTTCCCACTGGCCAAAAAACCGCGTGGCCAGAAACAGAGCTGCGCACCAGGCCAGAATCATCAGCACCCGCCCGGCGCGTTTGCCCGGTGGCTGCTGGCTCACGGCTTGGCGCTCCAACCGCCGTCCGGCGCGGCAAAGCGCCAGACGATCGGGCGCTTTTCGCCGTCGGCGCGGACGCCGTCGTTGTTGTCGATGCCGATCCACGCGCCCTGCGCATCCACCACCAGCGCTTCTGCCAGGCCGAAGGCCTGTGAATACTGGCGCTGAGGCTGCAAGGCATCTTGTGCATACGACCAGCATTGCTCGACCTTGGCAGTCACTGCATCGCGGCGGCAGATCTGAAAGGCATTGCGCTCAAGGGTAAACAGCTTGCCGTTGAACAGCGACAGATCAGCGAAGTCGCGGGTGACGGCACGGGCCTTGGGAAACTGCGGCGGCTGCATTTCGACCCCGGCTTCGCTGAGCAGCACGCAGGCGCCCTCACAATCCCAGACCGTTTGTTGCCGCTTGATCTTCAGCAGGCCACGGCGCTCACGCTCGGCAGCCAGCCACAGCTGATCGCCCGCCGGGTTGATCGCCAGCCCTTCGAACAAGGCGTTGAAGTGCAGCAACATGCCACTGGCACGAGCCTCCTTCACCAGCATCGGCGAAATCTTCAACCACGCCGCCGGGCCTTGTGGCGGCACTTGCAGCACCGCAGCATGCGCCTCGCTGACAATGTAGCGATTGCCGGCGTTGTCGCAGGTGATGCCTTCGAAATCCAGATCACCGCCACGAATAAACGACGCCGCCCAGGTGCGCGAACTCAGCCCCCACGGCAAGCCGCTGTCCGGCACTGGCGGCACGTCGATGTGCACGGTTTGGGCCTGCCAGACCTGATCAGCGGTATTAAGCCGATAGATCTGGTCATCGTCGCGGTCGGACACTGTCCACAACTCATTACCGCACAGCGCCAGCCCCGACAGGTTGCCGCCGCGCATGCCGTCGACCGGATGCTCGGAGAGCAGGCGCAATTCCTGTAACGGCTCGGCCGAGACTGTCATCGCACTCAGCAGCAACGCACCTGCCAGGGCCCAGCCAAACCGCATCAGGCCAGCACCTCGGCGAGGTTGCCCTTGGATTCGAGCCAGGTCTTGCGGTCACCGGCGCGTTTCTTCGCCAGCAGCATGTCCATCATTTCCGAGGTTTCGGCGAAGTCTTCGCCCAGCGTCAGTTGCACCAGACGCCGAGTGTTCGGGTCCATGGTGGTTTCACGCAGTTGTGGCGGGTTCATTTCACCCAGACCTTTGAATCGGGTGACCTGTGGTTTGCCGCGTTTCTTTTCGGCCACCAGACGGTCGAGAATCCCGTCGCGCTCGGCTTCGTCGAGGGCGTAGTAGATCTCTTTGCCGAGGTCGATGCGGTACAGCGGCGGCATCGCGACGTAGACGTGACCGGCATCCACCAACGGGCGGAAATGCTGGACGAACAACGCGCACAGCAGGGTTGCGATGTGCAAACCGTCGGAGTCGGCGTCGGCGAGGATGCAGATCTTGCCGTAGCGCAGCTGGCTCATGTCTGCGGCGCCCGGATCGACACCGATGGCCACGGCGATGTTGTGCACTTCCTGACTGGCGAGCACTTCACTGCCGTCGACTTCCCAGGTGTTGAGGATCTTGCCGCGCAACGGCAGGATCGCCTGGAACTCCTTGTCCCGCGCTTGTTTGGCGGAACCACCGGCGGAATCACCTTCGACCAGAAACAGCTCGGAACGCATCGGGTCCTGCCCGGCGCAGTCAGCCAGTTTGCCCGGCAGCGCCGGCCCCTGAGTAACGCGTTTACGCTCGACTTTCTTGCTCGCCTTGAGGCGACGGCCGGCGTTGTTGATCGCCAGTTCGGCCAGCGCCAGACCGGTTTCCGGGTTGGCGTTGAGCCACAGGCTGAAGGCGTCCTTGACCACACCGGAAACAAACGCTGCCGCTTCACGGGACGACAGACGCTCTTTGGTCTGGCCGGAGAATTGCGGTTCTTGCATCTTCATCGACAGGACGAAAGCGATGCGCTCCCAGACATCTTCCGGCGCCAGCTTCACGCCGCGCGGCAGCAGGCTGCGGAATTCACAGAACTCGCGCATCGCGTCGAGCAGGCCCTGACGCAAACCGTTGACGTGGGTACCGCCCTGCGCCGTCGGGATCAGGTTGACGTAGCTTTCCTGCACCGCGTCGCCGCCTTCCGGCAGCCACAACAGCGCCCAGTCGACCGCTTCCTTGTTACCGGCGAAGGCACCGCAGAACGGCTCGTTCGGCAGGCGTTCGAATTCGCTGACGGCGTCGACCAGATAGGAGCGCAGGCCGTCTTCGTAATGCCACTCGACTTTCTCGCCGGTGCCTTTGTCTTCGAAGCTGACCAACAGACCCGGACACAGAACGGCCTTGGCCTTGAGTACGTGCTTGAGGCGGCTGATGGAGAATTTCGGCGAATCGAAATATTTCGGATCCGGCGCGAAGTACACGCTGGTGCCGGTGTTGCGCTTGCCGACAGTGCCGACGATTTCCAGCTCGGAGGCCTTGAAACCGTCGTTGAAGGTCATCTGGTATTCGTTGCCGTCACGCTTGACGCGTACCCGGACTTCGGTCGACAAGGCGTTGACCACAGAAATACCCACGCCGTGCAGACCGCCGGAGAACTGGTAGTTCTTGTTGGAAAACTTGCCACCCGCGTGCAGCTTGGTGAGGATCAGCTCAACGCCCGACACGCCCTCTTCCGGGTGGATGTCGACCGGCATGCCACGGCCGTCGTCGCTGACTTCCAGCGAGTGGTCGGCGTGCAGGATGACCTGTACCGATTTGGCGTGGCCGGCCAGGGCTTCGTCGACGCTGTTGTCGATGACTTCCTGGGCAAGGTGGTTCGGCCGACTGGTGTCGGTGTACATGCCGGGGCGTTTGCGCACCGGGTCGAGGCCCGAGAGGACTTCGATGGCGTCGGCGTTATAAGAGCTAGCGCTGGGAGTGGCCATAGGGTCTCGTCGTCAGTCATTCATGAAATAGGGGCAAGACTTCACAGTGCGGTGAAATCGATTGCCTGATACAAATCGGCGCCAATGCCGGCAAAACTCAACAACCCCGGCAATTGTCCGGTAAATCCCTGAAAGCTATGGTCGCCGCCGGCCTGAATGCGCAAGGCACAGGCCCGGTAATACTGCTGGGCGAGGCGATAGTCCAGTGTTTCATCGCCGGTCTGCAACCAGACCTGATAACGCTGCGCATCCTGGGGCGCCGGCACTTCCAGTTCGGCCAGAGCCGTCACATGGTCGTGGGTCAATTCCCAGGTCTCATCGGTATACAGGTTTTTCTGCGTGCCCAGATAACCGTCGAACATCCGGTGCGGACTGACGGCCGGGTTGACCAACAGGGCTTTCAGGCCATGCCGCTCGGCCAGGTGAGTCGCATAGTAGCCGCCGAGTGAGCTTCCCACCAGCAGCGGGCTGCCCAGTTCGGCAATCGCTTGTTCCAACTGACCGATGGCTTCACGCGGGTGATGATGCAGTGCCGGGACACGCAGTTGATCGCTCAAACCCAGCTGTTTCATCACCTCGACCAGCTGACAGGCCTTTTTCGAGGCCGGTGCGCTGTTGAAGCCGTGGATATAGAGGATCGAACCGGACATTTGAGCTCCCTGAGTGTCGGCGAAAGATAGCGGAGTTTACAGGGAGTCATCGAATTCGTGGGTGTTTGTAAGGACGCCTTCGCGAGCAGGCTCGCTCCCACAGGTGTTCGCGTTCCAATGTGGGAGTGAGCCTGCTCGCGAAGGCCGCGACTCGGTATTCAGTAACCGTTGGAGCCGTAATCGACGGTGAACTCGAAGTCGGTGACGCGCTCGACGCCGGTTTCGAGCCGACCATCGGGCAACAGCCGCAACCAGCGATAACCCGGTGATTGCTCACCGACCTTGAAGTCTTCACTGTTTGGTTCGAACTGAATACATGTCGAAGGTGAGGCCATCAGGCGCACGCCATTGCGTTCGCGATCAATCTCCTGATGCACATGCCCCCACAACACCGCCCGTGCCTGTGGAAAACGATCCAGCACTTCGAAAAACGCCTCGGGATTGCGCAAGCCTATCGGTTCCGCCCAGGCACAACCCACCGGTACCGGATGATGGTGGAAGCACACCAGATGATGGCGCTCCGGCGCTTCGCTCAGCGAGCGGGCCAGCAGTTGCAATTGATCGTCCTGAAGATAACCCGGCACTGAACCCGGTACGGCCGAGTCCAGCAGGGTCACGCGCCAGTTGCCGACATCAACGACCGACTCCAGCAGCGCACTCTGCACCGCCGCCGCCGCCATGACCTGTGGTTCGTCGTGATTGCCGGGAATCCAGCGCGCCGGCGCATCGATCTGCGCGCTCATATCACGAAACTGCTGATACGACTCCAGTGTGCCGTCCTGGGAAAGATCCCCGGTGGCCAGCATCAGATCGATCTGCGGCTGCTGCTTGAGCACCAGCTCAATGACCTTTTGCAGGCTCTCGCGGGTGTTCATGCCCAGCAGCGTGCCGTCCGCCTCAGCGAACAGATGGCTGTCGGACAACTGCACCAGCAACGCCGGATCGGCGGTGGTCAACATGGATACGCTTGGCAAGGCGTTCTCCCAGGGCAAAGGCACGGATTCGGTTGAATGGCGCAATTATGCTGGGGGATGAGTGAAAGGGGAAACCGGCGAACCGGACGCAGTTCACAACTAGCGTACGACTTCGTACTCGTGCCCCAACGCCAGGCAATGACTCAGCCATTCCCCCAGGAACAGATTGAGCTGAGCTTTTTCATCGGGCTGATGCATCGCGGCGTTCGGGTAAGGATAGATGCCGCGAAAGCGTCGTGCATGCTCGGCGCTGACCACTTCGGCCATGCGTGCATCGTGATAGACCTGAACTTCCAGTTGCGGCACCGGCAGCCACGGCAGGCTGTGTTCCTGGCGCACTTGCAAGGTGGTGGTGTACGGACAGGTCTGCAGGACTTCAAGGGCCAGCACGCCGAGCATTTGCTCACCCTGAGTCACGGCGATGCGCCGCGCCTCGGGGTCGTTGCGCATGTCCGGCACCAGTCGCATCAGGCGCGCATAGTTGGCCTCGCAGGCGGCTTGCAGCCCGGCGAGGTCAACCCGATAACGATCGCGCAGCTTGTTTACGACCATAACCCCCTCACTTCGGCGCGGTTCAGCGCCAGCCATTGCAAGGCGATGATGCTCGCCGCGTTGGCAATGCGTCCGTCGCGTACGGCCTGCAAGGCATCTTCGAAGGCCCAGACCGTGACGCGGATATCTTCTGCCTCTTCCTCCAGCCCATGCAGGCCGCCAACCCCTTCAGTGCTGCAACGCCCCAGATACAAATGCACGAACTCGTTGCTGCCGCCCGGCGACGGGAAATATTTGGTCATCGGCCACAAGGCCTTGATGTCCAGCCCAGCTTCCTCCTGCGCTTCGCGGTGAGCAACTTCTTCCGGCACTTCTGCCTTGTCGATCAGACCGGCGACCAGTTCGACCAGCCACGGGTTGTCAGTCTTGCCCATGGCGCCCACACGGAACTGCTCGATCAGCACCACTTCGTCGCGCTGCGGATCGTAAGGCAGCATGCAGACGGCATCATGACGCACGAACACTTCGCGATTGATCTCCCGACTCATGCCGCCGGCAAACAACTCGTGGCGCAGGTGCAAACGGTCGAGCTTGTAGAAGCCCTCGTAGCAGCGCTCGCGCTTTACGACATCGACGGTGGTCGGCGTGGAGTTGGCAAAATCAGTCATGAGCATCCTCGTTTACGGCGAATCCATTACGAGGTTCCCTGTGTTACCGGCAACCTCGACTTCGCGCCATCCTAACGCGCCCGCACCATTTGATGCAGCCCCTTTACCGTCAGCGGGATGGACGGTGGAGGCGAAACCCACTCTAATTAGCTTAGTGGCGAACTGACTGCTTCTGCGAGAGTCGAAGCGGATATCTTTTTGCCTTCCCCTGCTTTCGAAAGGACGCCCATGTCGCTTTTCAAAATTGCCTCCGTGGCCGCCATCGCCCTGACTCTGGGCGCCTGCGCCAGCCTGTTCCAGCCCAACTACCGCACGCCGCTGGAGACCACCCGCGATGCGTGGGAACAGCTGAAACCCGGCTGTTCCAACCCTGATTGTCCACTGGTGAACATCGATACGTTACGCTTCCCGGCGGAACCGGCCCTGGACGGGATTATCGAAAAGCGTCTGCTGCAAATGACCCGCACCGAGAAAAACGCGCCGGTCGCACCGACCCTGGCGGCCTATCGCGAGCAGTTCCTGGCCACTGCCGGCCCGCGCAACAGCAGCTACCTGCAAGCGAAAGTACGCGAGCAGCATGACGGCTTGGTGATCATCGAGTTGTCGAGCTACCTCGACACCGGCGGTGCCCATGGCACACCGGGTCGTGGCTTCATCAACTATTCGCGCCAGCAGCACAAAGTGCTGAACCTGTCCGACATGCTGCTGCCGGGTCAGGAAGACGCGTTCTGGAAGGCTGCGCAAGTGGCGCATAACAGCTGGTTGATCAGCACCAAGCTCGATCAGGAACCGGAGTTCGTCAAGAACTGGCCGTTCGTGAAAACCCAGAACGTGGCACTGACCTACGGCGGCGTGATCCTCAAGTACGACGTGACCACCATCGCGCCTTACGCGCTGGGCCACGTCGAACTGAAGATTCCTTATCCACGCCTGAACGGCATCCTCAAGCCCGAGCTGTTTCCCGGCCGTAACTGAAGGCCCGACCCAGCACGAACTGCAACAACCCTGCCAGCACCAGCGCCGGCAGGGTTGCGCCGACATCCGGATACAGATTCGCCAGCAAGTGGTAGGTGCTCACGCCACCCAGCCACGCCAACAGCGCCGGCCAGCGCAATGCGGCTGAAGCGACCTGAGCGCTGCGTTTGCGCAGAATGAAGTGATCCACCAGCACCACGCCAAACAGCGGCGCAAACACCGAGCCGATCAGCAGCAGGAAATTCTGGTACTGCGCCAATGGCGCCAGCAATGCGATCAGCGTGCAGATCACGCCGATGGCCAAGGCCAAGTGCTCGACTTTGAAGCGCAACAGAATCCCGCTGGACACCGCTGCCGAGTGAATGTCGGCGAAGGCGTTTTCCGACTCATCGAGCAGAATCAACAGCAGCGGAATGCCTAGCCCGGCGCCGGCCAGGGCCAGCAGCAATGCATTGACTTCACCGCTCGGCGCGAACGCCAGGGTGTAGGCAACGCCAAGGCTCATCAGCCAGAAATTACCGATAAAGAAGCCGATCGCGGTGCCACCGAAAACGTTTTTCGCGCGCTTGCCGAAACGCGAGTAGTCGGCGATCAGCGGCAGCCACGACAGCGGCATCGCGATAGCAATGTCGAAGCCCACGGCGAACGGCATCGAACCATCACCGGCCTGCGCCCACAGCGCCGCCAGATCAGCCTTGGCGAACAGGTTCCAGGTCAGCCAGATGCACGCGCCGAGCAACAACCAGATCCCCCACTTGCGCAGGATCTTGCGGACGAATGTCAGCGGCCCGCTCACGGCAAGCAAGGTCGCCAGCGTGCCGAAAAACAAGGTCCACAATAGCGGGTATGCCCACAACGAGTGCTCGCCGAAAGCGCGCGTGCCCAGCAGGCTGGCGGCGTCGCGCATGACGATGATTTCGAAGGAGCCCCAGCCGATCAGTTGCAGCAGATTGAGCAGCGCCGGCAGGCTCGCGCCTTTGCGGCCGAGGCTGAGTTTGAGGGCAGCCATCGACGACAGACCGGTGTCGCTGCCGATCACGCCGACAGCGGCCAGCAGCAGCACGCCGACCAACGTGCCGAGAAAGATTGCCAGCAACGAGCCGGACAGGCCCAGACCCGGCGCGAGCAATGCGCCAGTCTGCAAGACCATCAGGCCGATGCCGAGAGAGAACCACAGGGAAAACAGATCGCGACCGCCGAATACACGCTTGTCGGCGGGCACGGCGAGGTCGGGGGAATAGGTGCTGGGTTGAATGCTCAAGGGTGTTATCTCAGAGGGACATTTGTTGTTGTGTTGACCGCATTCGCGAGCAGGCTCGCTCCCACAGGAGAATGCATTCCAATGTGGGAGCGAGCCTGCTCGCGAAGGGGCCCTTGCAGGCCCCACCTTCTCAGGTCAGATCAAACCTTTTTGTACAGCTGACTGCCTTCCTTCTTGAACCGCTCGGCCTGTTCCGCCAGGCCCTGGGCGACGTCCACGTCGACCGCGTCGATCCGCTGGTTGGCCGCATATTCGCGGACTTCCTGAGTGATCTTCATCGAGCAGAATTTCGGCCCGCACATCGAACAGAAGTGCGCGACCTTCGCCGAATCCTTCGGCAGGGTTTCATCGTGATACGAACGGGCGGTGTCCGGGTCCAGACCGAGGTTGAACTGATCTTCCCAACGGAATTCGAAACGCGCCTTGCTCAAGGCGTTGTCGCGAATCTGTGCGCCTGGATGGCCCTTCGCAAGGTCGGCAGCGTGAGCGGCGATCTTGTACGTGATGATCCCGGTCTTCACGTCATCCTTGTTCGGCAGGCCCAAGTGCTCTTTCGGCGTCACGTAGCAGAGCATCGCGCAACCGAACCAGCCGATCATCGCCGCACCGATACCGGAGGTGATGTGGTCGTAACCCGGTGCGATGTCGGTGGTCAGCGGACCGAGGGTGTAGAACGGCGCCTCGTCGCAGCACTCCAGCTGCTTGTCCATGTTCTCTTTGATCAACTGCATCGGCACGTGGCCAGGGCCTTCGATCATGCACTGCACGTCGTGCTTCCAGGCGATCTTGGTCAGCTCGCCAAGGGTTTCCAGTTCGCCGAACTGCGCTTCGTCGTTGGCGTCGGCAATCGAGCCCGGACGCAGGCCGTCGCCCAGCGAGAAGCTGACGTCGTAGGCCTTCATGATTTCGCAGATTTCGTCGAAGTGGGTGTAAAGGAAGTTCTCTTTGTGGTGCGCCAGGCACCACTTGGCCATGATCGAACCGCCACGGGAAACAATGCCGGTCACGCGTTTGGCAGTCAGCGGCACATAGCGCAGCAACACGCCAGCATGGATGGTGAAGTAGTCGACACCTTGTTCAGCCTGCTCGATCAGCGTGTCGCGGAACAGCTCCCAAGTCAGGTCTTCAGCGACGCCGTTGACCTTCTCCAGCGCCTGATAAATCGGCACGGTGCCGATCGGCACTGGCGAGTTGCGGATGATCCACTCGCGGGTTTCGTGAATGTGTTTACCGGTGGACAAGTCCATCACGGTGTCCGAACCCCAGCGAATGCCCCAGGTCAGTTTCGCCACTTCTTCTTCGATGGACGAACCCAGCGCACTGTTGCCGATGTTGCCGTTGATCTTCACCAGGAAGTTGCGGCCGATGATCATCGGTTCCAGTTCGACGTGGTTGATGTTGGCCGGAATGATCGCGCGACCACGGGCGATTTCTTCGCGGACGAATTCGGCAGTGATTTCTTTCGGAATGCTTGCGCCGAAGCTGTGGCCGGCGTGTTGCTGGTTCAACAGGCCAGCAGCGCGAGCCTCTTGCAGCTTCATGTTTTCGCGGATGGCGACGTATTCCATCTCGGCGGTGATGATGCCTTGGCGCGCGTAGTGCATCTGGCTGACGTTGGCCCCGGCCTTGGCGCGGCGCGGGTTGTTGACGTGGGCGAAACGCAGTTTGGTCAGCTCGGCATCGGCCAGACGCTGCTGGCCGAAGTTCGAGCTCAGGCCCGGCAGGCGCTCGGTGTCGCCACGGTCGTCGATCCACGCCGAACGCACATCGCCGAGACCTTTACGCACATCGATCACGACGTTGGGGTCGGTGTAAGGGCCGGAGGTGTCGTAGACGGTGACCGGCGCGTTGATTTCGCCACCGAAGTCGGTCGGGGTCACATCAAGGGTGATTTCGCGCATTGGCACGCGGATGTCCGGACGAGAGCCCTGAACGTAGATTTTTTGCGAACGGGTGAACGGCTTGACCGATTGCTCGTCGACCTTGGCCGAGTCACTCAGGTTGATCGCGTTTTTTGATTTTGTAGTCATCACGGGCTCTCCAGACAGCATCCAGGCAGTGGATTGTCGGAGCAGAACCTGAAAGGCACGGACGCACCAGGACTGGTGCTGTGCATCGTCGTCGAGCGTTCGATTGTCGAACAATTTCCCGGACGAAGCACAAGAGGACTCGCCGGGTGACGAGAAATCTTGTTCCCTACGCAGGCGCTAACCTGATCAGGTTCAACGGGATCCGAAATTATTCGATCTCAGCCTCATAGCAAGGCACCCCGACAAGAACCCGGCCAGTCTAGACACAACCGGCAAAGAACGCCAACACCGCGGCAAACACCATGATGAATGGCGCAATTGGCAGGACTTGCAGGATTGTTGCCGCCGCAATGCACAACTACACTCGCCTAGCCCCGCTGCGCCTTGACGCTGCGGGGGCCGCGCCGTAGCCTTGGCGCGCACATTATTTCCATAATATTCATGCTAGGGATCGCCTCATGCTGCGCAAACTTTCACTGGCTCTTGCCGTGTCTTGTGCGTCCAACGCAATGGCCTGGGCAGCAGAAGCGCCCTTGTCGACCAAAACCGATCTGGTCAGCGTCTATCAGGAAGCGGTCGACAACAACGCCGATCTGGCCGCCGCCCGCGCCCAGTACGGCGCCCAGAAAGAAGTGGTGCCACAGGCCCGAGCCGGTTTGCTGCCGAATCTGTCCGGCGGCGCCGAAGTTGCCGACGTGCGCACGTCGATCGACCAGCCTTCGGCTATCGCCAATCGCAGCGCTCACTCGTATCAGGCCACGCTGGCGCAACCGTTGTTTCGCGCTGATCGCTGGTTCCAGTATCAAGCCGCCAAGGACGTCAACGAGCAGGCCGCACTGCAACTGTCGGCGACCGAACAGAACCTGATCCTGCAATCGGCCGAAGACTACTTCAATGTGCTGCGCAGCCAGGACAACCTGGCCTCGACCAAGGCAGAAGAAGCCGCGTTCAAGCGCCAGCTCGACCAGTCCAACGAGCGTTTCGATGTCGGCCTGTCGGACAAGACCGATGTGCTGCAATCGCAGGCCAGTTACGACACCGCGCGGGCCAACCGGATCGTCGCCCAGCGCCAGGTCGATGATGCGTTCGAAGCACTGATCACCCTGACCAACCGCCAGTACAACGCGATTCAGGGCATCGTTCACACGTTGCCGATCCTGCCGCCAGCGCCGAACGACGCCAAGGCGTGGGTCGATACGGCGGCGAAACAGAACCTCAATCTGCTGGCCAGCAACTTCGCCGTCAGCTCGGCCGAACAGACCCTGAAGCAGCGCAAGGCCGGCCACTTGCCGACCCTCGACGCCGTGGCCAAATACGAAAAAGGCGACAACGATGCGCTCGGTTTCGCCAACCCGAATGCCTTCGGCACGCCGTACCGTGGCAACGTCGAACAAAGCACGCTGGGTCTGCAACTGAACATCCCCATCTACAGCGGCGGGCTGACCAGTTCGCAAGTGCGCCAGTCGTATGAACAACTGAACCAGAGCGAACAGCAGCGCGAATCCCTGCGTCGGCAGATCGTCGAAAACACCCGCAACCTGCACCGGGCGGTGAATACCGATGTCGAGCAGGTGCAGGCCCGCCGGCAGTCGATCATCTCCAACCAGAGCGCAGTGGAAGCCACGGAAATCGGTTATCAGGTCGGTACGCGCAACATCGTCGACGTGCTCGATGCGCAGCGTCAGCTGTACACCTCGGTGCGCAACTACAACAACACCCGCTATGACTACATCCTCGACAACCTGCGCTTGAAGCAGGCGGCGGGGACGTTGAACCCGGGGGACTTGCAGGATCTGACGCGATATCTGAAAGCTGACTACAACCCGGACAAGGACTTCCTGCCACCGGATCTGGCCAAGGCAGCCGAGGCGCAGCTCAAGGCACGGCCTTAAAAGCAAAAACCCGCGAGCGCGGCCAGATAATTTGGCTGATCTACGCGGGCTCTGTGGCGAGGGAGCTTGCTCCCGCTCGGCTGCATAGCAGTCGCAAACCTGCCAATCAGGTGTGCCTGAAAGAATGCTGGGGAGAGCTTCGCCCTCCAGCGGGAGCAAGCTCCCTCGCCACAGTGTTTTGTGTATACAGACTATTTGATCAACCGGCCCAAGCCATCCAGCAAGCGCTGCAGAGCGCCCTGATTGCGGCGCATCACCGCCAGCCCGGCTTCGGCCATGCGCTGCGCATCACGCGGCAACTCAAACAAGCGCTGCACTTCCACCGCCAGCCCTTCGGCATCATCCACCTCGGCCAACGCCCCGGCTTCGCGCAATTGCGCGGCGATGTCGAGGAAGTTGAACAAGTGCGGACCACTCAACACCGGTTTCGCCAGCGCGGCAGGTTCCAGCAGATTGTGCCCGCCGTTCGCCACCAGGCTACCGCCAACAAATGCGCTGTCAGCCAAGGCATAGAGAAACAGCAACTCGCCCATGGTGTCGCCGAGCAGCACTGAGGTTTGCGCATCGACATTGGCGCCGGTGGAGCGACGCACCGTGGCAAAACCTTCGCGTTGGCACAACTCAAACACCGAGTTGAAACGCTCCGGATGACGCGGCACCAGAATCAACAGCGCATTCGGATAGTTCGCGAGCAAGCGACGATGGGCGTCCAGTACCACCTCGTCCTCGCCTTCGTGGGTGCTCGCGGCGATCCACACCGGACGCTCCAGCGCCTGCCATTGGCCACGCAAATCAGCGGCTCGTTGCAGAAGCTGCGGGTCGATCGTCAGATCGAACTTGATCGAGCCGGTGACCTCGACTGTCTCGGCTCGTGCGCCCAGATCACGGAAGCGCTGCGCTTCCGCCTCGGTCTGCACGGCAAAAAAACTCATCTCGGCGAGCATCGGCGCGGTCAGTTTGCTGAAGCGGCCGTAACCCTTGGCCGAGCGTTCGGACAATCGGCCGTTGGCCAGCGCCACGGGAATCCCGCGCTTGGCGCATTGGTGAATGTGGTTAGGCCACAATTCGGTTTCCATGATCACCGCGAGCTTGGGCTGCACTCGATCAAGAAAACGCGCCGCCGCACAAGGCAAGTCGTACGGCAGGTAGCAATGCTGGATGCGCGGCTCATTGGCGAACAGTGCATGAATGCGCTCCGAACCGGTCGGGGTCATGCAGGTCACGGTGATCGGCAGCGTCGGATAACGTTGCAGCAAGACGCGGATCATTGGCGCGGCAGCGATGCTTTCGCCCACCGACACCGCGTGCACCCAGATGCCGCCGGGTTGCAGCGGTGGCATCCCGTAGGAAAAACGCTCGCCAATCCGCTTGGCATACGCCGGTGCCTTGCGCGAGCGCAGCCACAGCCGAATCGCCACCAATGGCAGCCCCAGGTAAAACAGCGCGGTGTAGAGAGTTCTATTCATGGCGGCGGAGTTTATCGACTTTTGTCGCCGATCGCCCGCAAGTGCACGGCAAAACGTTCGGCCAGCCAACGCGCTGCCGGCCCTAACGGCTCGTCGCGACGCCAGACCAGTTCCACCACCAGCGCCGGCGGCGTCCATTCGCTGTCCAGCTCCACCATCAGGCCGTGATACGCCGAGTACTGCACGACATGACGTGGCAGCCACGCCCAGCCAAGATCACGCACCAGCCATTCGGCCATCACGTAAAAACTGTCGGCACGCCACACCTGCGGGCTGGCCGGCTCGTTGCCGGGATAAACGCTGGTTTGCGTCGACATCAACAACTGCCGATGTTGCGCCAGTTGCTCACAAGTGACGTAGGACTGCGACGCCAACGGATGATTGATACCGCAGACCGTGACCATTTCCACGCTGCCGAGCACCCGCCGCTCCAGCGCTTCGGGGATTTCGTCGTGATAGAACAACAGCCCGAGATCGGCGCGGCGCTCGACCAGTTTGCGTGCGACCTCGCCTTGAGCCGCGCTGGTCAATTGCACTTCCAGGCTGGGAAACTGCTCGGCCAGCGCGCCAAAACTTTCCACCAGCGCCTGATAGGGCATCGCCTCATCCTGCGCCACACGCAACTGCGCTTCCTGCCCGCGCATCATTGCCATGGCCCGACCGTTGAGGCGCTCGCATTGGCGAAGCACTTCCCGGGCTTCTTCAAGCAACGCCTCCCCCGTTTCGGTGAGGCTCGGCTGACGGCCACTGCTACGCTCGAACAGGCTGACCCCGAGATCGTCTTCGAGCAGGGCGATGGCGCTGCTGATCGCCGATTGTGCCTTGCGCTGCCGGCGCGCTACGGCGGAAAACGAGCGCAGTTCGGCGACGTCGACGAACACCCGTAGCTGATCGAGATTCCATTGCATGTTGATTCACCAACCCATCTCTAGAACAGATAGGTAATGACTTTACCGCATCTGCGCAAGCACTAGAATGCCCATCACAGAAAGCAACGTTTCACTTGAGGATTGAACATGAACGCCTACGTCTATCTGGCCATTGCCATTTGCGCCGAAGTGATAGCCACCGTTTCGATGAAAGCGGTCAAGGGCATCAGCACGCCATTGCCGCTGATTCTGGTGATCGTCGGCTACGGCATCGCCTTCTGGATGCTGACGCTGGTGGTGCGCACCGTGCCGGTGGGCGTTGCCTATGCGGTGTGGGCCGGCATGGGTATCGTCATGGTCAGCGTGGCGGCGCTGTTTATCTATGGGCAGAAACTGGATATCCCGGCGATGCTCGGGATGGCGCTGATTGTCCTCGGCGTAGTCGTCATCCAGCTCTTCTCGAAAACCGCCGGCCATTAAAGCCAACCCCAATCCCTGTAGGAGCGAGCCTGCTCGCGAAGAGGGCGTGTCAATCGACAACAATGTTGCCTGACACACCGCATTCGCGAGCAGGCTCGCTCCCACATCGGTTTTGCGTCAGCCCTGTTGATCATCGACAAATCCGCCTCTTTCCCGAGTCTGTATACTGCGCCCTCGTCTTGAACACTGAGGTCGTTGCATGCCATCCGTTATTTCCACCGACGTTCTGATTGTCGGCGCAGGTGTCGCCGGCCTCTGGCTAAACGCGCGTCTGCGCCGCCAGGGTTTTTCGACCGTGCTGGTGGAAAGCGCCAGCCTCGGTGGCGGGCAGAGCGTGAAGTCCCAAGGCATCATCCACGGCGGCGCCAAGTATGCGCTGCACGGTGCGCTGACCGGCGCCTCGGAAGCCATCGCCGACATGCCGCGCCGCTGGCGTGAAGCGCTGGCCGGTAACGGTGAGCTGGACCTGTCCGGCGTGCGCCTGCTCTCCGAAGCGCATTACCTGTGGTCGCCGGGCACCCTCGCCGGCAACCTCACCAGCTTCTTTGCCAGCAAAGCCGTGCGTGGCCGTGTCGATCAGGTCAAGGGCGATCAGTTGCCACCGGCCCTGCAGGACAAACGTTTCAAGGGCAAGGTCTATCGCCTCGCGGAACTGGTGGTCGATGTGCCGAGCCTGATTCAACGCCTGGCCGATCTGGCTGGCGACAGCTTGCTTGCCGGGCAAACCATCGAGCCGCTGCTGGAAGCGGGCGTGCTGGTCGGCCTGAAAGTCGACGGCCGCGAGATCCGCGCACAGCGCATCGTCCTCAGTGCCGGCGCCGGCACGGCCGAGTTGCTCGAGCACCTGGGCCTGAGCCGGCCGGCCATGCAGCGCCGGCCACTGCACATGATCATCGCCAAAGGCCCGGGCCTCAAACCGCTCTACGCCCACTGCCTGGGCGGCGGCACCAAACCGCGCATCACCGTCACCACGCACCCGGCGGCGGACGGCCAATGGGTCTGGTACATGGGCGGCGACATCGCCGAAAGTGAAGGCGTAAACCGCGAGCCCGCCGAGCAGATCGCCACCGCGCAAAAGGAAATCGCGCAGTTGCTGCCGTGGATCGACCTCAGCACCACGCAATGGGCGACCTTGCGCGTCGACCGTGCCGAGCCGTTGCAAACCGGCCTGACGCGCCCGGACAACGCCTTCCTCGCTGAAGAGGGCCGCTTGCTGGTCGGCTGGCCGACCAAACTGGCACTGGCGCCGGACTTTGCTGACCGCGTGATGGCCTCCCTGGAACGCGACGGCATCCAGCCGCAAGCCAACGAACCATTGCCTCCCCTGCCAAAACCACCGCTGGGCGTACCGGCCTGGGAGCAACTGCTGCCATGAGCCTGCCAACCCTGCACGACTTGCACCGCCCGCTGGGCAGCACCGGCCTGAAGGTTTCGCCACTGGGACTGGGCACGGTCAAGCTCGGCCGTGATCAAGGCGTGAAATACCCCAATGGTTTTCAGATCCCTGACGACGAGGCGGCGCGCATGCTGCTCCGGCAAGCGCAGGATTTGGGCATCAACCTGATCGACACCGCGCCGGCCTATGGCCGCAGCGAAGAGCGCCTCGGCCCGCTGCTGCGCGACCAGCGTCAGGACTGGGTGATCGTCAGCAAGGTCGGCGAAGAATTTTCCGATGGCTTGTCGCGCCACGACTTCAGCGCCGCCCATACGCGGATGTCGGTGGAGCGCAGCCTGCAACGTCTTGAAACCGATTTTATCGACCTGGTCCTGGTCCATTCAGACGGCAACGACCTGGCGATCCTTGAGCACGAAGAGGTTTACGCCACACTCGCGGCGCTCAAGGCTGAAGGCAAGATTCGCGGCTTCGGTTTCTCCGGCAAAACCGTCGAAGGTGGCCTGAAAGCACTGGAGCAGGGCGACTGCGCGATGGTCACCTACAACCTGAACGAACAGAACGAGAAGGCAGTCATTGACTATGCTGCTGCCCACGGCAAAGCCATTCTGGTGAAAAAAGCCCTGGCCAGCGGTCACGTTTGCCTGAGCCCCGGCGTGGACCCGGTGCGTGCCAGCTTCGAATTGCTGTTTGCCCAGCCGGGCGTAGCCAGTGCTATTGTCGGGACGATCAATCCGCTGCACCTCGCCCATAACGTTGCGACCGTTGCCCAGGTCCTTCGTGGTCACTGACGCCGCCCCGCGGCCTTAAGCAGGAGCCGATATGCCGCGCACGCTCATCAGAAAGAACCCGAGCAACTTCAAGACTCTGCCGCTGTTCGTCGAAGCAACCCCCGAAGGCCTGACCTATCAGAGCGTCGGCATGCCGCTGAACTTCGCGCAGACCTTGCAGCGACGCAAACCGGTGAGTGTCGCGGATGCCGAGCGCTTTTCGCTGGAGCTGGCGAATCTCGGGGTCTCGGTGCGCCTGACCCTGCATTGGCAGAATCGCGATTACTGGGTGCTGGTGCGGCAGCGGCGGCAGGATCGTGGCGACGTGGTGCTTAAACTGATTTCCGGTTACGTACCGGCCCACGAATTGAATATCCCGCTGCACACGGCCATCCAGGAAATCGCCGAAGAGTGCTTGCTGGAAACCCCGGAAGGCTGGCTCGGCGGGCGTTTCAACGACACATGGCTGCCAGCGCCCTACTCATCTGCGCTGCATTACCGCGAAGCCCTGCCGTTTCGGCTGACACCGTTGTCGGGCTCGGCTCGGCCAATTCGTTGCGCCAACCTGCAATTGCTGGAACGGCCACGAGCCTATGTGCATTTGCCGACCGCGTCGCTGCAATTGATCTACGACCTGCGCCTGGACGTGCCCAAAGAAGCCAAATCCCTGAGCCTGTTCCATGTCGACGAGCGCCTGGAAGGTGATCAACTGGTGGCACGACTCGACCGTAAACGCCCTGACCTCTATCTGATGCCACTCAAGGACGGCGCACCGCTGGCCGAGCTCTTTACCCTCAAGCGCGACAAACTCGTGCCGGCCAGCACCCGCGGACTTTACCTCGCAGAGAGCTTCGCGACCCAGCAGGGCTGGGTCGTGCGCGAAGAGCGGATTCGCTGGAAGGACTGGCTGGTGCAACAGGGCCTGCAACCGGCAAAGGCCCCACGCCAAGGGCTCAAACAGTTGAGCATCAAGGCGTTGCGCATGGTTGGCATTGGCAAGAAACGCGCGAGCAAATAGCCGCCTAGCGCCGACGATCCAGCCACGTGCGCAAAGTCGCGAAGAAATGGAAATAGCGGTTTTCGCGCTTGCCCATGCCACGCTTGGGCGAGAACGACTCTTCGGCAAATGCACCGGTAATGCGCACCCGTGATGCTTGAGTCGGCAGTGTGCAAATCTTCGCATCGACCTGCTGCAATACGTATTTGAGCAAACGCTCGGAGTGCAGCTTTCTTCCCGTTGCCTTGCAGAACTCGAAGATGCGTTCGATCCGCTTGCCGTAGGCGACGTAAGTGTCACGCCCGCATATGGCAAAGCGGTCATTCAGCCCGCCCCACCACTGCCAGTCCGGAATGTAGGCATTGTGCCGCCGGGCCTCTGGATGATTGAACACATAAGCAGGCAGCGGGTTGTGGAAGAAATTGTCCGGCCGCACGAACACCACGAAATCCGGATCGAAAGCCTCGATCATCGTCGTCACGGTATGCAGTGAGTTGAGCTGATAGATCAGGTTACGCAGCGACGCGAAGTCATCGGCCCAGGTGTCTCCCTGTGCCTTGACCTGCTCGAAATCCCAGCGCTCCAGCACGCCTTCGGTTGACGTCAGCGTCCCGCTCATCGATTCGAACGGCTGATAGTTGTCCGCCGCCAGCTCACCTTTTTCGCCGGAGCGCGAGTTCTGCACTTCATCGATTTTGTACAGGTGATAAAAACACTTTACGTCGCTGCCCGCCGGCAACTGCGCCAAGACGTTTTGTTCGATGGACGGAAAGCAAATCGGCGAGTTTCTCGGAATCCCGAAAAATGCCACGGCAATTTTCAACACTCAACAGCACCTTTTGAAAGTAGTTCGTGCCAAGCCGGCAACACGTTATCGCTTATTGCTGGCGGAACAGCTTTTGCCACCAGCGACGGGGTTGCAGCGGCACCACGATGACATCCGACTGCTGCAACCAGTTGCGCTCGTAATCCCAGGCGTGACCACCCCACAGCTTGCCGGCTTCGTTGGAAAACCCCAGGGTCATCAGTTGATAGGTATAACCGGGTTGAGCACGCAACCAGTCGAGCACCACCAGCGTGTTGAAACCGGTCGTGGGCCCGACGTAACGCTTGCCTCCCGGCCGGTCGACCGGATAGTTCCACAGCGGCGGCAACGGGATGCGATCCCAGTACATCGCCACCCGTGGTAACGGGCACATCGGTGCTGCGCAACCGACCAGCAGAGTGAAACAACGCTCGCTCGCCTGATTGATCAGTCGCTGTACGTCTGCCCCGTAAGGCAGACCGAAAAAATACGCATCCGGGGCGTTGTAGCCATGCACAAAGACATTCACGCTTTGCGCGTTGAGCAGCGGTGCCTTGATGCAGGTATTGAAACTGACGACGACGTCATCGACGCCAATGTTCAGCGCCGCAACATCCGCCGCCGTGATCGCCGGGTTGTTGGCAATCAGGATGACCCGCGCTGCGCGACTCAGGCACTCGCGCAACGCCTCGGGCAACGCGCCCAACACAGACTGGTCACCACCGGGCAGCGCATCCAGCGCCATGTGTTCGTCCATCATTCAGACCGGTACCTTCATCCCGTGACGCAGCTTCACCCAGAACCGCGTGAACGCCGACGGCGGCTGCCATGGGCGCATCTCGCGCTGGATTTCAGTGGCGAGGGTCTGGCCAACCCGAGCGAATGAATAGCGGCTCTGTGCAAAGGCCTGACCATTGCTGGCGATGCGATCTGCCAACTCAAGGTTGTCCTGCAACAGTTTGATCTTTTCCACCGCTTCGTCTTCGCTGCGATAAAACACGGTGTTGTGCATGTCTTCGAAACCGAGCAACCGGTCTTCTTCGCCCTGGCTCCAGGCCAGCAGCACACAACCGCAGGCCATGGCTTCGAAGTTCTTGATCATGAACTCGTTCATGCCGATATCGGCACTGACAAAGATCCTGATGCGATTGAGCGTTTCGAGATACTCAGAGCCCGACTTCGTACGCGTCACCAACATCCCGGTTCGCTTCGACAGCGATTCGAGCAGTGCTTTGCGTTCGGCATATTCAGTACTTTTCAGGCTGCCGAGAAAACCGATGGGAATGTCCCGCTCGGTGCCAATGTTGCTCAGCATCTGCTCGTCGTAACCCTTGGAAACGAACACCGTGTCGATACCTTCAGCAAGCATCTTGCGCGCGACCACCGCACCGGACACCAGCGCCCGGCAACTCGGCAAGCGGCTATAGAGGCGCGAATACACGCCCCGATACTTACTCGCAGGCATGTAGTTCTGGTAGGCGTCGTGTTCGAGAAAAATCAGCCCGGGAATGCACTTGAGCACCCGCAATTGCGGGGCCAGGCGCTTGACCCGGGAGAAGATCACCACGCGATCGAAAGTCTGGTAATCGACCGAGGCAAGAAATGGCCCGAGATTCATCTGTTGCTGTTTGCTCAGACGGTGGATGACACATTCATCACAGTTCTGCTGCACGATGTCGTAGAGCCGATCGAGAATGACCCGCTGCTCGTCCATCACCAGGAGCATGACTTTCATAGGTTAATTGACCACGCGACGTAGGCAGGCAAGCGCATCGGATTCAAACCTGCCAACATCAACGGAAACGGTTAGATCCCCAAGGCAAAATCCGTTCACACGCAGTACACAACGGTAAAAATTCATCTGATCAACGACTGCGGATTTTTTCGACAATCGCAGTTGTCGAGCTGTTTTCCACCAGTCCCAGCACTTTCACGGTGCCGCCATAAGCCGTCACGATATCGGCGCCGACCACTTGGTCGATCCCGTAATCGCCGCCCTTGACCAACACGTCCGGCTTGACCTCGCGCAGCAGGTTTTCCGGTGTGCCTTCAGCAAAGCTGATGACCCAGTCCACAGCCCCGAGCCCGGCCAGCACCGCCATGCGCCGGTCAACACTGTTGATCGGGCGCCCCGGCCCTTTCAAACGGCTGACGGAGGCATCGTCGTTGACCGCGACGATCAGACGATCGCCCTGGGCTCGCGCCTGCTCCAGATAAGTCACGTGGCCGGCATGCAGGATGTCGAAGCAACCATTGGTGAAGACGATCTTCTCGTTGTGCGCGCGGGCATCGGCCACTGCCAGCAGCAACTGCTCGAGGCCCAGCACACCGCGCTCGGAGCCTTCTTCGCGCTGAATGGCGCGACGCAGTTCCGGGGCGCTGATGGCTGCGGTACCGAGCTTGCCGACGACGATGCCGGCGGCGAGATTGGCCAGCGCCACGGCGTGCGGAAGCTCTTCGCCGGCGGCAATGGCCGCGGCCAGAGTCGAAATCACGGTGTCACCGGCGCCGGTGACATCGAACACTTCCCGGGCACGGGCCGGCAGGTGCAGCGCCGGATGATCCGGGCGCAGCAGGGTCATACCGTGCTCGCCTCGGGTCACCAGCAGCGCACCGAGCTCGAGATCGTGCATCAGGGTTGCGCCCTTGCTCACCAGTTCGTGCTCATCGGCGCAACCGCCAACGATGGCTTCGAACTCGCTTAGGTTCGGGGTGATCAGGCTGGCGCCACGGTAGATCGAGAAGTCCTTGCCTTTCGGGTCGGCCAGCACCGGAATGTTTTTCGCCCGGGCAGCCTGGATCAGCGCCTGATGGTTCTTCAGGGCACCCTTGCCGTAGTCGGACAACACCAGCACTTTGATGCCTTCGAGCAGATCGTCGACCTGCGAGCCAAGGGCCAGGGCGTCGGTGGCAAACGGTTCTTCAAAGTCGATACGCAGCAGTTGCTGGTGCCGGCTCATGACCCGCAGCTTGACGATGGTTGGCTGGTGCGCGATGCGCTGGAACAGGGCACGAACGCCCGCGCCTTTGAGACTGTTGCTCAGGCTGTCGGCGGCTTCGTCATCACCGGTCACACCGACCAGGGACGCCGGCGCGCCCAGCGCGGCAATGTTCAAGGCAACGTTCGCGGCACCGCCCGGACGGTCTTCGATTTGCTCGACCTTAACGACCGGCACCGGCGCCTCAGGGGAAATCCGTGAGGTTCCGCCATGCCAGTAGCGGTCGAGCATGACATCGCCGACTACCAAGACTGGGGCTTGATCGAAACGCGGCATGGACAACTTCATGGAGCAACCCACATACAAAATGAACAGGGGCGCGATATTAACACAGGGTAAAGCGCCGTCCGCTTCAATCTGAAAGGTCGCGCACCCAGAACAATTCGTGGCGCCGGACAGCCTTGCGGAAAAATTCGTTACTGCCCGTGACAGGCCAGCGGCGCCCTGCCAATCCCTGCTGGATCCAGCGGCGCAATTGCCGCTTGAACACTTGGCCGCCCTGCAAATCGTGCTCCATAGCCAGCGCCATGGCCTTGTCCAGTTGCACGTCAGCTGACAGCAGCGGGCTCCACAAACGATCCGCCGGCAACGGCTCGACGGCCGGCGGCAGCGCGATACCGGTACCGGCCGGCCCCATCGGCCAGCGGTCGTTGTCATGCAGGTGATTGGCGTACATCAGCAGGGTCGTCGGCTTCCAGCTACTGCGGCCAACGGCCTCAATCAGCGCCTGAGTAGCGGCGACGTGATCACTATGCGGGTCCAGTTCGGGATGCGGTGTCACCAGCACTTCTGGACGATAGTGCTCCAGCAGGGCCGTCAGGTCGCCGACCAGATTCTGCCAGGTCGGCTGACCGTCAATGTCACCAGGCAAGGTCAGCGGGTTGTGGCGGCGAACGCTGCGCACATCGTTTTCCTGCGATTCGCGTGAGCCAAACGCCTGGGTCGGCTCGGCGGCCATTGCCGGCAATTGCAGGCAGTAGTAACCCAACTGCACGCAACAATCTGCCGACACACCACCCCATAGGGGAATCACCAGACTGTCCCAACTGCGCAAGCGCCCCTTCAAGCGCGCGGCTGCGGCTTGATCGAGGCCCAGAAGCTGGAAGTCTTCGGCCTCGATTTCACCCTGGGTGAGGGTGACGATACTGACTTCTTCGCTACGGCTGTAAAGTCCGAATGCCGCAAGCTCCGCATCATCGGCGTGGGGCGCAATGACCATCACGCGCTGACGGCTGTAGTCAGGGTTGGCCATCACCCAGAGGGTTCCCGAGGCCCCCGTCGCGCAATATCGGCCGCGCAGCGCCAGTGTGCCTTGAGCCAATGCGTCTGCCTGCCCGGAAAGATTGAGAAAGCGCCGCCCTTTGACCCCGCGTTCGAAGTCCTGACGATCATCGCCCACCTGAACATGAGGATCGAGCCAGCGCCCCAGCCAATTGGCCTTCAACTCAAGTTCGAGTACCAGCGTCTCGCCCGGCGCCAGCGGTTCGCTCAAACGCACCACGCCGCCGTCCAGACTCACCGCCTGACGCGCCGCGTCCGCTGGAAACACGTATTGATAATCGTCGCTGGGCCGATAGAACAGATGATCGGCAAACCACGCTTCGTGGGCGACCCAGGCCAGCACCAGCAACAGCGGCACCAACCACCAGACGATCAACACCCCGATCACCAACAGCACCAGCAGAAAGGCAACGAGGAACAGACGCTTGCTGCGGCGATGGGCCTTGAGAAGCTGTTGCTTGCGAGCGCTCATGGGTTCAGACCTTGTAGACCGGCACCGTGTGGCACCAGCGATCCTTGTACTCACGGTCGGCACGACCGAATGAATAACGCAGCGGCTTGCCCAGCGCCTGCGCGTCAGCCCAGGCCTGCTGGGTGTTGACGAAACTCAAGACGCTGCCGGGGCTGAACTCGCGACTCTGCGGGTCGACGCCACCGTTGATGTACTCCAGCGACACCCATTGCGGCGCCTCGACACGGTACAGAACCTGAATCGCCACCGGCGCCGATTCAAGCATGGCAACAGAACCGGTCATGAACTCGCGCAACAACGTGAAGACCTCAACGAGCCCGGCCTTGCCTGGCACCGCAAAGCCCCAGCGACGCTCGAACAGATCGCCATATGCCTGCGCTTGCTCTGCCGGAGAAAACTCCGCCATCGGTACCAGCGCCCCACCCGCCTCCTCCAGCAAACGCTGTTCGCGACGCTGGTTGTAGCGAAACTTTTTCGAATACTCTTCCGGCAACCGGGCCAGGGCCAGGCCCTCCGGTTGCGTTTTCAAGGTACTGATCTGCTCGGCATTGAGCTGGGAAACATAGGCCATGCGCTGGCGAACCGGCACGACGACATCCGGCGCGATCGGCAGGATGATTTCCGCATTGCCCATGTCGAGCAAGCCGCGCTTGCCTTCACGCTTGAGGACTTCCTTGGACAAGGCCACGTGCCGGCCCCAGCAAGGGATCGCGGCAACCACCTCACCATCAACGATCCAGCCAAGATAGCGCAGCTCGATCCCGACGAATGTCGACAGTCGCTCGACCACCTCGGGATGCGTCGCAAAGCTGCCACCGAAACGCCGCCAGGCTTGAGCGTAGGCGTCCCGGTCAATGTCGGTCCAGCCACGTTCACGAAAGCTGCGAAACACCGTCAGCATACGTTGGTCACGTGGGCCGGCTGCAGCTCGTCACCCTCTTCAAACTCTTTGGCATGCAGGCGGGAGTAATAGCCGTTCTGCTCCAGCAGTTGTGTGTGGGTGCCGCGCTCGACGATCCGGCCTTCGTCCATGACCAGAATCAGATCGGCCTTCTCGATCGTGCTCAAGCGGTGCGCGATCACCAGCGTCGTGCGGTTCTGCACGACATGATCCAGCGCTGCCTGAATATGCCGCTCCGACTCGGTATCCAGTGCAGAAGTGGCCTCATCGAGAATCAGCAGTGGCGCATCCTTGAGCAGGGCCCGAGCGATGGCAATGCGCTGACGCTGGCCACCGGAGAGCAGCACACCGTTCTCGCCGACCATGGTTTCATAGCCCTGCGGCATCTTGACGATGAACTCGTCGGCATAGGCCTCGGAAGCCGCGCGTTTGACTTCCTCGAAAGGCGCGCCGGCCAGATCGCCATAGGCGATGTTGTTGGTCACGGTATCGTTGAACAACGTCACCGCCTGGGTCACCAGCGCAATCTGGCGACGCAGGCTGCGCAGGGTGAAATCCTGCACTTCTACGCCATCGAGCAGAATCTGCCCGTGTTCATGCTGATAAAAACGCGGAATCAGCCCGGCCAGGGTGGACTTGCCGCTACCGGAGCGGCCGACCAGAGCGACCATTTGCCCAGGTTCGACGACAAAACTGATGTCGTTGAGCACCTTTTTGTCGGTGTCCGGGTACTGGAAGCTCAGATTGCGCACCTCCAGTCGGCCGTCAAGGCGATCGCGCTCGACCGTGCCTTGATCGACTTCTGCTGGCTCATCGAGCTGCTCGAAAATACTCTCGGCACCGGCCACACCTTTCTGAATGGTCGAGCTGACTTCGGAGAGTTGGCGAATAGGCTTTGGCAACAGGCCAGCCATGGTGATGTAAGCCACCAGATCGCCCGGCGATGCATCACCGCGAAGGTACAGCACAAGGAACATGACCACGGCCATGGCGCTGTACGTCACCAGCTGCAGCATCGGCGTGTAGACCGCGCCGGTCTTGGTCATCGTCAGTTGCTTGTCGGTGTTGCTCTGGCTGGCGTCGCGAAAGCGGTCTTTTTCGTAGACTTCGCCGCCGAAACTGCGCACAACACGGTAACCATGAATCGTCTCGGAGGCGACGTGGGTGACGTTGCCCATCGACACCTGGATCTTTTTGCTTTGCTTGCGGAATTTCTTGCTGGTGCTGTTCACCATGATGCCGATGACCGGCAGGATGGCCACCATCACCAGCGTGAGTTTCCAGTTCATCCACAACAGGGTGCAGAACAGGAAAATCACGGTCATGCCTTCACGGATGACCACTTTGATCGCATCAGTCGCAGCGCCGGTGACCATTGTCACGTTGAACGTGATTCGGGAAATCAGATGCCCGGAGTTGTTCTTGTCAAAGAACCGGTTGGGCAACTCCAGCAACTTGTTGAACAGCACCACCCGCAGGTCATGCACCAGGCCCAGGGAAACCCGGGCCAGGAAGAAGTTGCCAAGATACGAACCCACGCCCTGCAACAGTGCAATGAACACGATCATCAGCGGCACGGTTTCGAGCAATTGCAACTTGCCCAGATAAGGGTTGCCAGGAAACAGGCTGGCCTCAGGGTTGGCCAGGCCATCAACAAAGTACTTGAGGATGTAAGCGAGCATCGGTTGAGTCGATGCGAAGATCAGAAACCCGACGATGCTGAGAAGGAAGAGACCGGCGTAAGGCCGCACGTAAGCCAAAAGGCGGAAATAGATCGCCAGCGTTGACTGGGCTTTCGGTTCAGGACTGCTCATGGTGATCCGCACAATTCAGTGAGGCGGGGATGATATCACACGCATTTTTCCCCCGATAAACATGACTGCAAGCCAGCCTTTGACCAAGTCGGTTAAGATACCCCGCTAATGATGGGGAGCCAGACATGCAATCGATTGACCACAGCACTTACGAGGCACTGCGCGAAGGTGCACACGTATTGGAAGCCGACGGTTCCGGCGACAAGGTGCTCAGATTGGCCGATGGACGCATGCTCAAGCTGTTCCGTCGCAAGCGGCTGCTCAGTTCAGCGCTGTTCTATCCCTATGCGCAGCGCTTTGCCGACAACACCCGGGCACTGGAGCAGCGCGGCATTCTCTGTCCGACCGTAATCGCGGTGTATCGCATTCCGAGCATCGAGCGCGATGGCGTCTATTACAGCCCGCTGGCCGGCGATACCGTGCGCCAGTTGCAAGACAGCAGCAAAGGGAATGATTCGTTGAGGTTCCAACTGGGCGGATATTTCGCTCAATTGCACGAAAAAGGCGTGTATTTTCGATCGCTGCACTTCGGCAATGTCGTGCTCACACCCGACCATCAACTGGGCCTGATCGACATCGCCGACCTGCGCTGCCAGAGACGCGCACTCAGCGACAGCAAACGCCTGCGCAACTTCGCTCACTTGCTGCGCTATAAAGAAGACCGTCAATGGTTGCTGGGCCAGGACGCTGGCGACACCTTTATCGAAGGCTACCGGCAGGCCCTGCCGAGCAACCGGCAAGCGCCACTGATCTCGCGCCTGCGTCCGCTACTGGGTTGAACCTTAGCGGCCGATGACCACCACCGTCGCACCTTTGCGATTGGAGAAGTGCTCGAGGATGCGCAGTTTGTGCGCCTCCAGCCATTCCTTCAGCCAGGGTTCGTCACCCTTTGCCTCAACCACGAAATAGCGATAGTCGCCGGCATGGGCCGCAGACATCGCCTCTTCCTGGGTCAGAACGGGCAACACGTATCCGCGACCGGCGTAATAGCTGATCCGCCCATCCTCGAAGTACGTCGGTGCACCCGGCTCGACATGGGAGGACATCCAGCGCCCGGCCTCGACATAGTGGGTCTTGCCAGCCCCGGTGGAGATGACGTTCGACAGCATCACCAGTAAGCCCACGATAACCAGCCACTTGCCCCAGCGCGGGAACTCGCGAACAAACGCCGCCAGCCCCAGCGCCAGCACAGGCACAACCAACAGGCTCAAGAAACTCAGATACCGGGTATTCATGAACTGTTGCTTGAGAAAGAACAGCACCAGCACCACCAGATACAGCAGCGCCGCCCAGGCAAAAGGGCGATAGTCGCGCCAGTAGATACCCAGCACCCCCCAGTTCCGGCGCAGGATGAACGGCACCGCAAAAGGCCCCATCAATTTCACAAAGCTGATGGCAATGGCCGCCAGAATGCCGAAGAAAATGATCCTGCCAGCCTCATCCTGTGAGTATTTATTGATGAGCGAATTGGCAAATTGATCGCACAGCATCTGAAACGAGGACAGCACGCTATGGGGCGCAATCATGTCCAGATAAATCATCACGCGCGTCGACAGGAGCACACCTGACACCGAGACGACCAACAAGCCCAAAATCGGCAGTAACGAGAACTGAAGGAACTGCACACGCCGGGTCGATGACCACAGGTTAGGCAATTGCCACAGTGCCAGGGCTGGCACCAGCAGCAAGGCTTCCAGTCGGAACAACGCCGCTGCGACGATAGCCAGATGGATCAGCGCTGCACGCAACCAGCCGCCGCGAGCCTGCCAGCGCAACGCAAGCCACAGCGCCAGCGTGCAGAAAAACCAGAAACCGCATTCACGGATAATGTCATTTCGAAAGGCATTGACCGCTGGCATTGCCAGCACCACCAGACACGCCCAGCGGGTGACGTGCGCAGAACGCTGACGTACGCAGTCCACCATCAATGCACTGGTGCCGGCGAAGAACAGACCACACCAAAGATAGGCGCTCAGTTCCAAGGGCAAATGCAGGATGAGATGCGTGCCGGCGAGCAGAAAGGAAAACCAGGGCCAGTCGAAAGTTGCCCAAGCCACATTGGGGCCGTGCTCGGTAACTTGTTGCGCAATATCGATGTACAGCGCGGCATCTCGCCCGACTGTCGCGGTACCCATGACCGCAATCAGCGATAACAGCACACTGCCCAGGAAAGCCAGCCATACCGGGTATTCATCGATGATTCTGGAGACTCGAGTTGCTACTTTAACGCCCGTACCTTTCACCCAGCCACCTCAATGACACTCGTTACGTGGTACGCGCATAGTTTCGCGGACCGCTTACCGAAACAACAACCGCAAAGCCTTGCGAGTGTAAGACCAGCGCGAAAACGTGCGCCAGTCGGCACGCAACGCCTGAAAATAAAAGCCTTTAGCCAACGCGTATTCGCCGTGGGAATAGCAGTCGCGAAACAGCGACAGGCAGCGTTGCGCCAGAAATGCCTGACGCAAATCCTGCATCTCTGCCGGCATACGCCGACTTGAAAAAACTTCGCTGACGACCTGCTCGGTGCCCGCAGCAAGACTTTGGCGCAAATCGTGGCGCATGCTGTCGGCATGCTTGTAGATCAATGCCAGAGGCTGATCGAGAACAGTGCAAGGGAAACGCGCCAGCACCTGGGCAAACACCGGCAGGTCTTCGACGTTGCGTAAATGCTCCGGGTAATTACCCGCAGAGAATACATCGCGATGCATCGCGCAGGCACCATTGGAAATCGATACGGTCTTGTCCAGCAGATAACCCTGCAAACGCTGACGGGGAGTCGAATGCAACGGCTTGGCCGCCTGCAAGCTGCGTCTGCCGTCAGCGAACACTGACCAGTGCGCACCGATGACCATCAGGCTCTGAGGATTGCTGGCAATGTGTTGCGACAGCGCAGCCAAAGCGCCGGGTGCCATTTCGTCATCGGAATCAAGGAAAACCAGGTACTGCCCGGTCGTCTCTTCAAGCCCCCGATTTCGCACTGAGGACAGCCCGCCATTGCTTTTGCGCAACGCACGAAAACGCCCGCCATGCTTGAGCAGAAGCGTCTCTACTACCTCGGGCGTTTCGTCCGTCGACCCATCGTCGATGACCAAAAGATCTGCCGTCGCATCATCCAGCTGCGCCAATACCGACTCCACTGCACGAGGCAGGGTTCGCGCATAGTTGTAAGCAGGAATCACGACGCTGATCAGTGTTTCAGTCAAGTCCGTATCCTTTCACACCCTCTTTTACGACCAGAATATCTTCCATGATCAAGTATTCCAGATCGGAACCGAAAAACATGTTCAGCGCGTCAGTCGGCGAGCAGATCATCGGCTCTCCACGACGGTTGAGCGATGTGTTCAGCGACACGCCGTTGCCGGTCAGGTTTTCCAGCGCTTTCATCATGTCGTAGTAACGCGGATTGTACTCGCGCTTGAGCACCTGGGCCCGGGAAGTGCCATCTTCGTGGACGACTTCCGGCACGCGGGTTTTCCACTCTTCAGCCACTTCGAAAGTGAAGGTCATGAATGGCGCCGGGTGATCGATCTTGATCATCTGTGGCGCGACGGTATCGAGCATCGACGGGCAGAAAGGCCTCCAGCGCTCGCGGAACTTGATCTGGTGGTTGATACGATCAGCCACACCGGCCACGCTCGGGCAGCCAATGATGGAGCGGCCGCCCAGTGCGCGCGGACCGAACTCCATGCGTCCCTGGAACCAGGCCACCGGATTGCCTTCAACCATGATTTGGGCAATCTGCTCCGGCATGTTGTCGAGCTTGCGCCAGGCCGGTTTGTTCTCGTGACGGGCACAAGCAGCGATCACATCTTCGTTGCTGTACGACGGGCCGAGGTAGACGTGTTCCATCTTCTCGACCGGCACGCCACGGGCGTGGGACACATAAGCCGCGGCACCGACCGCGGTACCGGCATCGCCGGACGCCGGTTGCACAAATAGCTCTTTGACGTCGTCGCGAGCGATGATTTTCTGGTTGAGCTTGACGTTCAACGCACAGCCGCCAGCGTAGGCCAGCTTGCCGGTTTCCTTGAGCACATCGCCCAGATAGTGGTCGATCATCTGCAGCGCAATTTTTTCGAACAGCGCTTGAATGCTTGCGGCGTAGTGGATGTAAGGCTCGTCGGCGATGTCGCCTTCGCGCTTCGGACCCAGCCATTCGATCAGCTTCGGTGAGAAGTAGTAACCCTTGCCCTTCTCCTTGTAGCGACGCAGACCGATCACGTTGGCGTAGTCAGTGTTGATCACCAGTTCGCCGTTTTCAAACGAAGCCAGACGCGAGAAATCGTATTTGCTGGCGTCGCCGTACGGCGCCATGCCCATGACTTTGAACTCACCGTCGAGCATATCGAAACCGAGAAACTCGGTGATCGCGCCGTACAGGCCGCCGAGGGAGTCCGGATCGAAGAATTCCTTGATCTTGTGGATCTTGCCGTTTTCGCCATAACCGAAGAAGGTCGTGGCGTACTCGCCCTTGCCGTCGATACCGAGGATCGCGGTTTTTTCTTTGAAACCCGAGCAGTGGTAAGCGCTGGAAGCGTGGGCCAGATGGTGTTCAACCGGTTCGATCTTGATCTTCTTCGGATCAAAACCCAATTGCTCCAGGCACCAGACGATCTTGTTGCGATAGCGCTTGTAACGACGGTTGCCCATCAGGATCGCGTCGAGTGCGCGATCCGGGGCGTACCAGTAACGCTTGGCGTACTGCCAGCGGGCCTTGCCGAACAGACTGATCGGTGCGAACGGGATCGCTACTACGTCAACGTCGGACGGTTTGATACCGGCCTGCTCAAGACAGAACTTCGCCGACTCGTAGGGCATGCGGTTTTTTGCATGCTTATCGCGTACGAAGCGCTCTTCCTCAGCCGCCGCCACCAGCTTGCCGTCGATGTACAAGGCCGCTGAAGGATCATGGCTAAGGGCGCCGGACAGGCCAAGAATCGTCAATGCCACAGGGGTCTAGCCTCTTTAGTCTGCATGCAGGCGCAATGCGCCTTGAAAATTGATGTGCCCTCGCCAAGGGCGAGGAACAGCTAAAGGGCGGGATTATAGCGTAAACATGAGGGGAATTACCCTGTGCGAATTGCCCCAGGGCGAATGGATCCGATAAACCTTGCCTGCGGGTTCAATAACCGCTCTTGCGCCAGTAAATACCGAGATTGCCGTCAGTCGCCTGACGATAAATCGAATAGGGCAGCACAATCGTGTCGGCCACACCTGACAATGGCAGATCAAGCAAGACGAACGGCACCAGGAATCCACTGGGATCTGGCGGTGCGTTCAGTACGCAGAAGTCGTAGGCCAGACCGCTGTAAACACGCGGAATGGATTGGCAGTAGGTTTTTTGCTTGCGCATGTCCCGGGCGACATCGGCATCATCCTGCAACACAGTCAGGACACTGCCACAGCCTGATAAACCCCATGAAAAAACGCCCAGCATCACAGCCTTTTTGATCATCAAAAGTTGCCCTCCATTGTCGTCAGGCAAACTAGCATTGGGACTGAAGCGGGCAAAGTTCATGGCTTCTGATGAAGCTGTAGGACAATTCAGTGGATCTTGTCCTCTATTTACAAGGCAGGGAGTTCTCATCGCTAAATGCCGCACAGCATCCATGTAGAAGCTGCGGCACGCTGCGATCTTTTGATCTCGAAAAACAGAATCAAAAGATCGCAGCCTCGTTTCACTCGACAGCTCCTACAGAGGATCTGAAGGATTCAGGCAGCGCTGAAGATATCTTTCGGCAAGCGTTGATCGATTACTTGGTACAGAGCGCTGCTCTGCGGCCAGTTACGCATGAACCGCGCACGATCCCGCGCATAAGCACCTGAAAAGGTGTTCACCGAGCTGTGCTGGCACATCGAATCGAGATCGATCAGCGCCCAGCGGTCGTTCTGCCAGAACAGGTTATGGCCCTTGAAGTCGCCATGACTGATGCGCTCGGCAATCAACCGCGCAAACAATTGATCCAGCGCCTGCAACTCCGCTTCCGGCGCATCGCCATTTTCAACGTACGGCGCAAAGCGTTCGATGATGTCCGGCCCCGACAGGAACTCGGTGACCAGATACGCACGGCTGCGCAGCCACAAAAAGCGCTTTTCCAGCACCGCCAACGGCTTGGGCGTGGCGATGCCGAGAAATGCCAGGCGATTGCCTTCACGCCACGAATGCCAGGCACGACTCGGGCGCCAGAAACGCTTGAGCCAATGGGCGAAGCCCTTGATGTTGTAGCGTTTGATCACCAGCGCGCGCCCCTCCACGTCGACCTTGCCGACGCTCGCGGCGCCGCCGGTCTTGTAGAGATGCCCCTTGTCCAGCAACTGATCGGCCTGCTCCAGCACCGGCAGCATCGCCGTCTCTTCCTCACGACGGATTGCCTGAAGGCCAAACGCACCACGCCGAACGCTGAACAGCGTACATTCGCGACCGACCTTGATCAGGTAATCCTTCAGACGCCAGCGGCGCACCTTGTCGATCTGTTTCTGCAAGGCTTCCAGCGGCAGCGCGTGCTCGCTGTTACTCAGCAAGTAATACACCAGCAGTTCTTCGGTGAACGGTTCAAGCGCCTTGGGTAACTGGGCGAAAAACACACCGAGATTTTCCAGGACTTTCTGCCGTGACAACGGCTGTCCGGCGGTTTCGACACAAATGCCCGCACCGTCGATCAAATACAACTGTCCGCTGTGACGCAACAGATTGTCCAGGTGCAGGTCCTCCTGCCAAAGCCCTTTACCGTGCAACTGGCCAATCGCACCCAGCGCCTCGGCCAGCACCGCGGATTGCTCATCCGCCAACATCGGCAGCGCCTCGACTTTCGTCCAGGCGTCGCCAAGGCTTTCAGCGCCCTCAAGAAAATCGAACAACAGCCAGCCGCCCTCACCGTTCTTCAGACCATCAGCCAGCAACATCGGAGTCGTCAGGCCTTGAGCCGCCAGCAAGCGCACGCCCTCCAGCTCTCGCTGAAAGTGCCGGGCCGCCTTGCTGCCGACCAGCAATTTGGCCAGCACCGGGCGCCCACGCCAGACGCCGGCACCGACGTAGCGCTGCCCCGGCAAGACACGCAACAGGCTCAGCAACTGCAAGTCGGCAGTGCCGGCCGCATCGGCCAGCGTTATTGTCAGTGGCAGTTGCGGAGTACGCCCGGCAGCGGCCAGCTCGGACAATTGCATCAGCGGGTCTCCTTGTGACTACGGCGCGCGGTCAGCCGGGCGAGCCAGCTGTCGAGCAACGAGCTGTCGGTCGGCTGGTCGAGATAAGCCGCGAGCAATTCACGCAACTGCGCCTCGCTCCACTCCGGAGCCCGGCGTTGCAGCGGCTCCAGATCCTTGATCCGGTCACGCATGCCGAACAACAGTGGCCGGGTTTTTTCCAGGTCGATCAATTGCGCCTGATACCCGTCACCGCTGGCCTGCAGAAAAATGTGTTTTGGATAGAAACAGCCATGCACCTGACGCACGCCATGCAGACGCCGCGCAAGCAACCCGCAAGCTTTGAGAATCGCCGATTGCTGTGCAGGGCCGAGCTGTGGCCAGCGAGCCAGTAGCGACTCCAGATCGCTCCAGCCATCCAGCGCGCGCGTCAACAGGATAGCCCTGACCTCGCCATCGACTTTGCGCTCGCCAAAAAATGCTGCTTGCAGCGCGGGGATGCCGAGCTTGCGATAGCGACTGATATTGCGAAACTCGCGAGCAAAGCTCGGCTCGCCAAACGGCGCGTGCAAGGTGCGGGTCAGGTAATTGCTCTGGCGCTTGAGGTAGTACCCCTGGCCTTCCAGATCCAGACGAAAGACGCTGCTCCAGCCGCCACGGGCGGTATTGGGTTCGTCCACCGCCTCAAGCTGTTTGGCCCACAGCGCGTCAAAAGTGCCCAGACCGTGACGCTCGAGCAGCGCACGGTCTTCTTCGGCCAGAAAATCAGTCATTCACGTCCCTCGAAAAATCTCACCACGTGCCGAATCCGTTTCTTGTCGGCCACATTCAGCCGATCGCACTGGCGGTATTGCATATAGAAACGCAGGCGCTGGGTATTGGACAGGTGATATTTGGCAAGCTTGTCGAGACAGGCCAGATCCTTGGTGATCCGATACTTCAGCCAAAAGCCTCGCCAGAACTCGCCGTTGGGGCAATCGATGAGAAACACGCGCGCCTGATCGTCGATCAACAGGTTGCGCCATTTCAGATCATTATGGGTAAAGCGCTGATCATGCATCGTTCGGGTGTAACCCGCCAACTGCCGGCTGATGCCATCGACCCAGGCGCGATCCTTGAGTTTGGGATCCTTACGCTCGGCGAAAGCCGCAAGGTCTTCGGTATGCGGCAGTTCTCGGGTGATCATCGCCCCACGATCGTACGCCGCGCCGCGTCGCTCCAAGCCCCAGGCCACCACTTCAGCGGTGGGAATGCCCCACTTGGCGAAGCGTTTGAGGTTTTGCCACTCCATCTTCACTCGCGGCTTGCCGAGGTAACGGCGCAAGCCCTTGCCGGCACCGACGTAGCGCTTGACGTAATAGTTGATGCCGTTGCGCTGCACGCGAATGACTTCGGACAACGGATCGCGGGTCAGCCGCTCGCCTTGCAGGGCGAACACTGCTTCGAGGCTGCCGAAGTCTTCGGCGAGATCGCTGTACTGCGGCTCAAGAGTCCAACCCGCCATCAGAGCGCATCCCCGTAACGCTGCTTGCGCGCATAGAGCTTGTTGGCCTTACCTTCCAGCCAGCTCAGCAGCGGCGCTTCTTCAGCCAGAATCTGGCGCAGCGGTTGCTGGAAATAGCCTTTGAGGAATCGTAGTTTGTCGCGACGGGTCAGACCGATGTCCAGCGCGGAAAAGTACAGCGCCGCCAAATCCTTGTTGCGCCAGCGCTGAGTGATCTTCGGGCGGGTCTGGGCGCGGTGCAGATCGATCACCGAGAGCTTGAAATCCTGCGGCGTGACCGGTTTGTCGGTGTGCAGCAGAAAGTGGCAGATGTAGCAGTCGCGGTGGTTGACTCCGGCGCGGTGCATCATGCCAGTCATGCGCGCCACCTCAGCAATCAGCGCGCGCTTGAGCGTAGGCTCAGGCGGCTGCTTGACCCAGTCGATGCTGAAATCTTCAAGGCTGATGGTCGGCGCCAGTTCTTCGGTGACGATGAATGAATGCTGATCCGCCGGATTGCTGCCCTTTTCGCCATATGCCACGGCGGTCATGGTCGGCACGCCGACTTCCTGCAAACGCTGGATCGCTTTCCACTCCTGACCCGCACCGAGTACCGGCAGCTTGGCGGTCAGCAAGTTCTTGAAGATTTCGCCCCAGCCGATGCCACGGTGAATCTTCACGAAGAAACCGTTGCCATCGACTTCCGTACGCAGCGTCCGGCGGGCTTCCAGCTCGCGGTAAACCTCGCCCTGCAAGCCCTCGACTTCGGCGAACGGGTCGCGTCCGGCCCAAAGGCTCTTGAATGGTTCAGCCAGCATCAACTTCATTAAGCGTGCTCCGCCAGAATCACATCGGCCGCGTGCTGCGGCATGCTGTAAAGGTCGGCCGTCTCGGCGAAGGCCAGACCGTTGCGGCTCCAGGCCGCGCGTGCGGCATCGTCCTTCAACATGTCGGTCAGGTATTGCGTCAGCTGCGCTTGATCAAACGGCTCGTCCAGCACTCGCCCGGCATCCGCCTCGGCAATGTAGTGGGCGTAACCGCAGACCGCGCTGACCAGCACCGGCAGACCGGCGACCAAGGCTTCGAGCAACACCGTACCGGTGTTTTCGTTGTAGGCCGGGTGGATCAACAGGTCGGCGCCGAGCAGGAACCGCGGAATATCGCTGCGGCCCTTGAGGAACGTTACGTTGTCGCCCAAACCCAAAGTCGCGCTCTGCATCTGGAACAATTTGGGGTCATCCTGGCCGATTACAAACAGCCGGGTGCGTTTCTTCAAATCCGCAGGCAGTGCCGCCAGCGCTTTCAGGCTGCGATCAACGCCTTTGGTCTTGAACCCGGAGCCGATCTGCACCAGCAGCAGATCATCGTCCTTGAGGTTGAATTCGGCGCGGAAACCGGCGCGAATTTCATCGGCATCCGCCGGGCGGCGACGGTCCTGGGCAATGCCTGGCGGCAGCAGGTGGAAGCGCTCCAACGGGGTGTCGTAATGTTTGATGAACAGCGGCTGCTGCACTTCGGAAATCATCAGCACTTCGGTTTTCGCGTCTTTGGCGAACACCGCGCGCTCATATTCGGCGAAGTGGCGATAGCGGCCCCAGCGACGGTACAGCGAGTGGCGCAGGTTTTGCGCCTTGTCTTCGAAGCAACCGTCGGCGGCGTAGTAGACGTCCAGCCCCGGCATCTTGTTGAAGCCGATCAGGCGATCCACCGGACGCCTGGCCAGATCCGCTGCCATCCACGCGCTGAGTTTTTCATTGCGACGATGATTGAAGAACGCCTTGACCGGTGCCACCAGCACTTCGAAACCGGGCGGTACGTCACCTTCCCAGATCAGTGTGTAAACGCGGACCTGGTGGCCGCGCTTCTGGCATTCGAGGGCGATGCGCATGAAGTCGCGCTGCAAGCCACCGAACGGGAAATATTTGTACAGGACGAATGCCAATTGCATCAGCGCAGCTCCTCAGCCATTAACAACGTGCTCAGTCGGCTGGCGACACGCTCGGGGTTCAGACGCGTGAAGCACAGGGGCTGTTCACGCTTCAGGTCAAACTGACGGGCATCCTGCGCGGTCGGTTGATAGGTACATTTCTTTTGCAGGCAAGGCGCGCACGGGAAGTCGCTGGCCAGATGAATCTGCAGTTTGCCGTAAGCGCCAGTCAGGCCCGGGTTGGTCGGGCCGAACAGCGAAATGGTCGGCACATCCAGCGCGGCGGCCAAGTGGCCGAGACCGGTATCCACCGCCACGCAGGCCTGCGCGCCGGCAAGGACTTTGCCGACGCCAGCCAGATTCAGTTTCGGCAAGACTTCGGCGTGTTTGAAGCCTGCGGCGATACGCTCGGCGCGAGCCTTCTCTTGCGGATTGCCCCACGGCAGTTTGACGCCGACGCCGAGGTATCCGACGCGCTCGGTCAGTTCGCGCCAGTAGCTTTCCGGCCAGTGTTTGGTGTCCCACGTGGTGCCATGCAGGAACACCACAAAGGCGTTCTTGCGCGGCAATTCAACCAGACGCTCGACATTGAGACCGTAGTCGCCCAGACCTTTCGGCAGGTCGTAACCCAGCGCAATGGCGAACAACTGACGCACGCGTTCGACAGCGTGCTGACCACGGGCCACGGCCAGTTTGCGGTCGTAGAAACGCGCCGCCATCGGTTCGCGGGCGGAGCCCTTGTCGAGGCCGGCCACCGGGGCTTTGACGTAACGGGTCAGCCAAGCGCTTTTCAGCAGCCCCTGGGCGTCGATCACCAAGTCGTATTTATTGGTGCGAACGCTTTGTTTGAAGCGTTTCCACTCGCCGCTGGTGATGGTTTGCCAGAGGTTTTTGCGCCAGCGACGGATCGCCACCGGAATCACTTTGTCGACGGCCGGGTGCCAGGTCGGAATCTCGGCGAAGCCTTCTTCCACCACCCAGTCGAACTTGATCCCTGGGATCGCCCGGGCCGCGTCGGTCAGCGCCGGCAACGCGTGAATCACGTCGCCCAGCGATGAAGTCTTGATCAGCAATACCCGCAACTTAATGAACCTCGACCACAGAGCCCTGCAATTTCTGCAAGGCATCGTTGACCGCGTCCGGCATCAGCTGGCGCAGGCAGTTGTAATGGCCGAAGCGACAGGTTCGGTCGAAGCACGGGCTGCAATCGAGGCCCAGACGCACGACTTCGACGTGTTCGGCCAACGGCGGCGTGAAACCCGGCGAAGTCGAGCCGTACACCGCCACCAACGGGCGGTTCAGCGCAGCGGCGACGTGCATCAGGCCGGAGTCGTTGGAGACGACGGAATCGGCGCAGGACATCAGGTCGATGGCTTCGGCCAACGAAGTGCCGCCGCTGAGGTTGACCGACTCTTCACGCAGACCAGGAATCAGGCGCGCGCGGATGTCTTCGCCCACCGCGTGATCGTTCTTCGAACCGAACAGCCAGACCTGCCAGCCTTCGCGGATGCGCGCTTCGGCGACTTTGGCGTAATGCTCGGACGGCCAGCGCTTGGATTCACCGAACTCGGCGCCGGGGCACAGGGCCAACACCGGGCGATCGAGGGTCAGGCCGAACTTGGCCAGCGCGGCCTCGCGGGTGATCGGGTCGATTTGCAGGCTCGGGCGCGGATAGGGTTTCGGCAGCTCGGCGTTCGGCTCGTAAGCCAGAGCCATGAACCGCTCGATCATCAGCGGATAACGCTCTTTGTCGAGGGTGCGCACGTCGTTGAGCAGACCGTAGCGGAATTCGCCGCGCCAGCCCGTGCGTTTCGGGATGCCGGCAAAGAACGGCACCAGCGCCGACTTCAGCGAGTTAGGCAACAGGATCGCCTGGTCGTACTGGCCACGCAGGGACTTGCCGATGCGTCGACGGGTCGCCAATTCCAGCGCGCCATGGCCGAGCGGAAAGCTCAAGGCCTTGCGCACTTCAGGCATGCGCTCAAGGATCGGCCGACTCCACTCGGGGGCCAACACGTCGATTTCGCATTGCGGGTGGCGTTGCTTGAGACACTGAAACAGTGTCTGCGCCATCACCATGTCACCGACCCAACTGGGCCCAACGATCAGAATATTCATGTGGTTTCCAAAAACGAACCGGGGAGGCATTTACGCCTCCCCGCCTCGAGAATTCTACAAACACTGTAGATCTACTGCGGGAGCGGGCTTGCTCGCGATGGGGTTTTCACATTCAACATTATTGTCGTCTGATACTCCGCTATCGCTGGCAAGCCAGCTCCCACAGGGTTTTGCATTCGGCCCAACATCTGCGACTCAGCGCAGATCTACTGTAGGAGTGAGCCTGCTCGCGATGGGGTCGTTCTTCAACATTGATGTTGTCTGATACTCCGCTATCGCGGGCAAGCTCGCTCCTACAGGGTTTTGCATTCGGTCCAACATCTGCGACTCAACGCAGATCTACTTGTAGGAGTGAGCCTGCTCGCGATGGGGCCGTTCATCCAACATTGATGTTGTCTGATACTCCGCTATCGCGAGCAGGCTCACTCCTACAGGGCTTCGCATCAGCCACAAATCTGTGGATCAGCTTAGCCCCAACTCCTTCCAGATCCGCAAAACCTGTCGCCGTTCTTCGACAAACTGGTCGCCTGCAATCACCCCGGCGTCCTTCTGCAAGGCCTGCCGGTGGGCGGCGGAGCGGTAGGCTTTATAGGCCTCGCGCAACAGACTGGCATCTTCGGCAGGCATCAGCCCTTCGTGTTCCAGCTCTTCCAGAATGCGGATGTTATCGGTCCAGCGCAGCAACGGCGGGTGGCTTGGCGACCACGCCAGAGCCGCGTATTGCACCATAAATTCAATATCGACGATACCTCCGGCGTCCTGCTTGAGATCGAACGGCGCCGTGGCGTCGAAGGCATTTGCCGCCGTACCCGCCGCAGTGCTCTTGCTGCCGAGGTTGTCGCGCATCTTCGCGCGCATCTCGCTGACTTCCTGTTGCAGCTTGGCCAGATCCCGCGCCTTGCCCAATACCTGAGCGCGGACTTTCTCGAACGCCTGACCAACATCCTGGCTGCCGACCAGCACCCGCGCACGCACCAGCGCCTGATGCTCCCACGTCCATGCTTCATTTTCTTGATAGCGGGCGAATGCACCGAGCGAGCTGACCAGCAACCCCGATGCACCGGACGGCCGCAGGCGCATATCCACTTCATAGAGCTGGCCGGAGTTGGTCTGCGCGGTCAGCAAGTGAATGATCCGCTGCCCCAGCCGGGTGAAAAACTGCGCGCCATCAATCGGCTTCGCCCCGTCGGTTTCCGCCTGCGGATCACCGTCGTGGATAAACACCAGATCCAGATCCGAACCATGCCCCAACTCGATCCCGCCAACTTTGCCGTAACCGACAATGATGAAGCCGGGATCGCACAAGGTGCCGTCGGTGCGCAGCGGCGTGCCGTATTTGGCGACGGTCTGGCGCCAGGCCAGGGCCAGCACCTGTTCGAGAATCGCCTCGGCCAGCCAGGTCAGGTAATCGCTGACCTTCATCAACGGCAGACTGCCGGCGATTTCCGAAGCGGCGACGCGCAAGCGGTGCGCCAGTTTGAAATGGCGCAGAGCCTCCATTTGTTGTTCGAGGTCGTCCTCGGGAATCCGCGTCAGGCGCTCGCGCAATTCGGCAGCGAGTTCCGGCGCCAATGGCGGCTTGAACAGACGCCCTTCGTTAAGCAATTCGTCGAGCAGCAGCGGAAAACGGGTGATTTGTTCGGCGATCCACGGGCTCGCCGCGCACAGCGTCAACAAACGGCGCAGCGCTCCGGGGTTTTCCGTCAACAAGACTAAATAAGCCGAACGCCGGGCGACCGCCTCAACCAGCGGCAACACCCGTTCAAGAACCAGATCCGGGTTGTCATGCTCGACCGCTTGCGCAAGCAGGCGCGGGATAAACGCATCGAGACGTTCACGGCCCAAACGCTGCATCGCGCGCAACTGCGGACTGTTGCGCAAACCGGCCAGTGCTCTTAAGGCCTTGGGCGCGTCGGCAAAGCCGCCCTCCTCCAACTGCCGGCATGCAGCCTCTTCGTCCTGCGCCTCTTCCCACAGCGGCAGCCACTCACCGCCGACCACCACTTCGCTTTCGGTGCCTTCGTCCTCATCGGGATCGGCGATCACCTGCGCAAAGTGCCAGGCCACGCGGCCGCGCCAGAACATCAGTTTTTCGTGGAAAGCTTCCCAGTCGGCGAAACCGAGCATGAAGGCGATGCGCGCCTGATCCTGAGCGCCGTCCGGGAGCATTTGGGTCTGGCGATCGGCTATGGCCTGAATCGCGTGTTCGGTGTAACGAAGAAATTCGTAGCCTTCGCGCAACTCGCTGATCACCGCCGGCGGCAGATAACCCTGCCCTTCCAGCGTGCTCAACACCTTTAATAGAGGGCGCTGCTGCAGGCTCAAGTCGCGCCCGCCGTGGATCAACTGAAAAGCCTGGGCAATAAACTCGACTTCGCGGATGCCTCCGGAGCCGAGCTTGATGTTGTCGGCCATGCCTTTACGGCGGACTTCCTGCTGGATCAGTTGCTTCATGGTGCGCAGCGCTTCGATGGCCGAGAAGTCCAGGTAACGCCGATAGACGAACGGGCGCAGCATCTCCTGCAATTGCGCGCCAGCAACCTGATCGCCGGCCACCACCCGCGACTTGATCATCGCGTAGCGTTCCCAGTCTCGGCCCTGATCCTGGTAATACTGCTCCAGCGCATTGAAGCTCAGCACCAGCGCGCCGGACGAGCCGTACGGCCGCAAGCGCATGTCGACGCGAAACACAAAGCCGTCGACGGTCATCGGATCGAGAGCCTTGATCAGGCGTTGACCGAGGCGGATGAAGAATTCCTGATTATCCAGCGCACGTTTCACGCCGACGGTTTCGCCGCCTTCGGGGTAGGCGAAGATCAGATCGATGTCGGAAGACAGGTTCAACTCGACCGCGCCAAGCTTGCCCATGCCGAGAACAACCATTTGCTGTGGCAGGCCGCTGCGCCGGCCAGTCGGCGTGCCGAACTGTTGGCAATGGCGGCTGTACAGCCATTGATAGGCCTGGTCGATGGTCGCGTCGGCCATGTCCGAGAGGTCGCGGCAGGTCTGCACCAGATCGGCCTGACGGGTCAGGTCACGCCAGATGATGCGCACCTGATGCCGGGTGCGCTGACGGCGCAGTACGCGACCGAGTTCATCTTCGCTTTCGGCGGCGTTCACCACAGCGGCAATCTGCGCGCAGAGTTCACCCGCTGCAAACGGCCGGTCCAGCTCGCCGGACTGCACCAGCGACAGCAACATCAAAGGGTCACGAACGCTCTGTTCAATGACAAACTCGCTGGCGGCGGTGACGCGGGCGAATTGCGCCCAGCGCTCTGGCGTCCAGGTGGAGAAGCCGTGATCGTCTTCAAGCGCGGCGACGGCCGTACGGAACGACTGCTCGGATCGGCTGACCAACGGCAGGAGAATGGCAGGCAGTTCGGCAAGCACGGGCAGGGTCATGGTCTATCCTTGATCGGCGTGTAAAGGGCCGCATGTAGTGAATGATGAAAACCCGCTACGTGAAGGACTGTCGAACAAAAGTTAGAAATAGCTGAAATTTCTTCTTCTTTAGCACCCAGCATCAAACTTTCACCTTTTTCGAATGGTAATCGACCAACCTTAACGATTATTCTCACAACGCAGTCAGAGGCCACAAGCCTTTCATCTGTAGTTTTACTACTCGTCTATACATTCGAAAGGCTGAAATGCCGGAAGATTTGTAGTAAAACTACACGCCGCCGGAACAACCTGTCGGCAATCCAAGAATTTTTAATTGTCTTCCGACAAGGACTGTCGTAAAGTCACTCAAGGTATTCTGGTATGCTTTCTTCTGTTT
>NZ_JBIUWQ010000051.1:0-46986 GCF_044743525.1 Pseudomonas sp. NPDC087598
CGCGCCCCCCCCCCCCCCCCCCCCCCCCCCCCCCCCCCCCGCCCCCCCGCCCCCCCCCCCCCCGCCGCCCCCCCCCCCCCACCCGCACGCCGGCGACGACGAAGCCATGCACTACGACGCCGACTTCGTGCGCGCGCTGGAGTACGGCATGCCGCCAACGGCCGGTGAAGGTATCGGCATCGACCGTCTGGTGATGTTGCTGACCAACTCGCCGTCGATCCGCGATGTGATCCTGTTCCCGCACATGCGACCGCAAGCGTAAACGTTTCAGTTAAAAAGCCGCCTAAAACAGGCGGCTTTTTATTGCCTGTCTGGTACAAATGTATCAATTGGTTACTTTTGAAATAGCAGAGGAAGTGCTGTCGTGATGGGTGCATTGGCTCAAGAGGGTGCAGCGGGTATCGCCACTGCGGTCGCTGAAAGTGTTCAGTACCAGGGCCGCAAGGCCAGCCGACAGGGCAGTGAGCAGCGGCGACAGGACATTCTTGACGCGGCGATGCGCATTGTCGTGCGTGACGGTGTGCGCGCCGTGCGTCACCGCGCAGTGGCTGCCGAGGCCGGTGTGCCGCTGTCGGCGACCACGTATTACTTCAAGGACATCGATGATCTGCTCACCGATACCTTCGCTCAATACGTCGAACGCAGTGCGGCCTATATGGCCAAGCTGTGGGTCAACAACGAAGGCCTGTTGCGTGAAATGGTGGTCAGCGGTGACGGCAGCCCCGAGTCGCGCTCGCAACTGGCGGATGATATTGCGCGGCTGATGGCCGATTACGTACATCGGCAACTGGTCAATCGTCGCGAGCATCTGATGGCCGAGCAAGCCTTCCGCCAGGAAGCGCTGCTCAACCCTCGCCTGGCGATTCTGGTGCGTTCCCATCAGCAGATTCTGTTGCAGGGCACCTGCCAGTTGTTCCAGGTATTGGGCTCGCGTGAACCGCAGCAGGATGCCAAGGTGTTGACGGCGATTATCGGACGGATGGAATATCAGGGCCTGCTCAACGACGCCGAGCCTTTGGCCGAACAGGACATGCTCGGCATTCTGACGCGTTATATGCACCTGGTGCTCGCGTCGGTCTGATTGGCTGCTGCATCACCCTGTGGGAGCGAGCCTGCTCGCGAAAGCGGTGTGTCAGGCAACACAGATGTTGAATGTCAGACCGCATTCGCGAGCAGGCTCGCTCCCACAGGGGACTGTAGTGATGTTCAGGGTGGTACGTTCATAGGGAGTGTTGAATGAAAGCCTGGCGTGGCGCGCTGATCGCCTTGTCGTTCCTGCTGCTCAGTGGCTGTCTGGTGACCTTCAAGGAGCCGCTGCCCGCCAGTGATCCGGCGCCCAAGGGCTTGCTCGGCAAATGGTCGAGCACCACTGCCTGGGGCGAACCGATGAACCTTGAGCTGACGCGGCTGGGCAACGACCGCTATCAGGCCGTCACCTGGTTCAGGGCCAAACCCCGCGAACGCGAAGCCTATCCGTTCACCGTGTCGCGCCATGGCAGCCGCTGGTATCTGTCAGCGAAAGTGCCAGCACGCTATGGCGGCCATTACACCATTGCCGGATTCGAACTCACCGACAAACACGAACTGGTGGTGTACAACCTCGATCTCGAGCAGATCAATCAAGCGATCAAACAAAAAGCCCTCGACGGTCAGGCCTTCCAGACCGACGATGGCGACGGCGTGGAAGTCGACAGCAGCCTCGACAAGGTCTTTGCTTACCTCGATGATCCGGCCAATTCCGATGTTTTCGTCGAAGCGGCACGCTATCAGCGCCAGGCTCGCGCCAAATAATTCAGTACGTCAGGTTTTCTACAGGAGTTTCGGGTGGACGATTACCAGCAGTCGATACGCATATTGTCTGATCGCATCGTGCTGGCGCAGACGCCGATCCGCGTCCTCGATGCCGTCAAATGGGATGAGAACATCCGCAAGGGCTTTCTTAAGGCCAAGGGCAAGGAAATGCCGGCGGTGGATCGTGACTACTACCTCAATCGGCCGCTGTCGTTCGATTCGAGCAAGGTCAAACTGGAATTCCAGAACATCGAGCGCGACATCACCCGCCAGCTCGGCCAGTTCAACCCGGTCGGGCAGATCATGCGGCGCATGTGCAAGGAGTACCGCATGGTCGTGCGCATGCTCGAAGCGCGCGGTACCGAGGATTTCGGCCTGATCTCGCAAGAGCTGTACGGCGCCGCGTCCGACGCGTTTCACGCCGGTGACCCGACCCTGGCCGACCTCGGCCTGATGATGTCCGACTATTTGAACAACATCGATGGCCGTGGCGATCTGAAGGACGAGCCGAAAATCCTCACCGCCAAAGATGCCGTGCACCTGCTGCAAACGCGCTTGAACAAGGTGTTTGGTGAGGCTGAGGAAACCATCCGCGTGTTCGAGTCCGACGGCATCGTTGCCGACGCGGCGGCGGGCGCCGACTACATCAAGATCCGCACTGACGCGATGTTCAACGACCGCGACGTGCGCGCACTGGAAGTTCACGAAGGCCTGGTACACGTCGGCACCACGCTCAACGGTTTGAACCAGCCGATCTGCACCTTCCTGTCCAAAGGTCCGCCCTCGTCGACGGTGACTCAGGAAGGCCTGGCGATCCTGATGGAAATCATCACTTTCGCCTCTTACCCGAGCCGCCTGCGCAAACTGACCAACCGTACCCGCGCCATTCATATGGTCGAGGAGGGCGCGGACTTCTTGCAGGTGTTCGAGTTCTTCCGCGAGCAGGGCTTCGAAATGGCGGAAAGCTACGGCAATGCCAGTCGGGTTTTCCGTGGATCGACGCCGACCGGTCTGCCATTCACCAAAGACTTGTCCTACCTCAAGGGCTTTATCATGGTTTACAACTACATTCAGTTGGCCGTGCGTAAGGGCAAGCTTGAGCAGATCCCGCTGTTGTTCTGTGGCAAGACCACGCTTGAGGACATGCGTACCCTGCGCCAGTTGGTCGATGAGGGGCTGGTGGTGCCGCCGAAGTATCTGCCGGACCAGTTCCGCGACTTGAACGCGTTATCGGCGTGGATGTGCTTCTCCAACTTCCTCAACCATTTGAGCCTGGACCGGATCGAAGCGGACTATTCCAACATTCTTTGAGCAACCAATATCCACTGTGGGAGCGAGCCTGCTCGCGAATGCGATTTCACATTCAACATTAATGATGGCTGACACACCGCTTTCGCGAGCAGGCTCGCTCCCACAGTTTTGATTTGTGTTTAGCCCCCGAATTCTGCGAGGTTTCACCGGATGAGAATCCTCGGCATCTTCTGCCTGCTCCTGACCCTCAGCGGTTGCAGTTCGTTGTTGTTCTACCCCGAGCCCGGTCAAATCTTCACCCCGGAAAAAGCCAAACTCGAATACCGCACCGTTACGCTGATAACGGCGGACGGCTTGAAGCTCAACGCTTGGTGGCTACCGGCCAAACCGGATGTCGAGGTCAAAGGCACCGTCCTGCACCTGCACGGCAACGGCGGTAATTTGCCGATGCACTTGGGTGGCAGTTGGTGGCTGCCGAAAAACGGCTACCAAGTGTTGCTGGTGGACTATCGCGGTTATGGCTTGTCCGAAGGTGAACCGAGCCTGCCGGCGATCTATCAGGACATCGACGCCGCATTCGCCTGGCTCGACAAGGCCCCTGAGGTCAAAGGCAAGCCGCTGATCCTGCTCGGCCAGAGCCTCGGAGGCTCGATGGCCGTGCATTGGCTGGTGCAGCATCCAGAGCGGCAGAAGCAACTCAAAGCCTTGGTGCTCGATGGCGTACCCGCCAGTTACCGCAGCGTCGGCCAATATGCGCTCAGTACGTCCTGGTTGACCTGGCCATTCCAGGTTCCGCTGTCGTGGTTGGTGCCGGATGGCGACAGTGCGATCAACTCGATGCCGCAGCTCAATGGCGTACCGAAACTGATTTTCCACAGCATCGACGATCCGCTGGTGCCGCTTTCCAATGGCATCCGCTTGTATCAAGCTGCGCCGCCACCGCGCGTGCTGCAGTTGACCCGTGGCGGTCATGTGCAGACCTTCGGCGACCCGGTGTGGCGCCAGGTGATGCTGCGCTATCTCGACGATCCCGAACATTTCAACGGCCTGCGCCGTTTGGGCGAAATCCCCAATTACCCGCAACCCCCGAATTCTGAAGATGAGAGTCCGCAATGAGTGAAGAACGTAACGCCATCCCGCTGATCATCACCGGTATCTGCAGCATCCTCGGCACCGTCGGCGCCCTGTGGTACTACGGCTACCTGCACTTCGCCAAACCCGAGGATGCGTTGCTGCTCAACGAATTCACTATGCTCAAGACCATTCCCGGCGAAGACTACAAAGTCTCGCTGGACCCGGCGCCGCAGGTCGCGCAGTGCATTGATGGCGTGCTGGTGTTGTTCGATACCGAGCAGAAGGGTTTGACCGGTGTGCTGATCAACGCACAGAAAAAAGCCGTGCGCTGCATGGGCGAAGAGACTCCGCAAAAGCTCGAGCAGTAACCCGATCAAACTGTGGGAGCGAGCCTGCTCGCGAATACGGATTCACCGTCAGCATGGATGTTGACTGACACACTGCTTTCGCGAGCAGGCTCGCTCCCACAAGTGAATTGTGATCGTGCATGAAAAAGCCCCGCCTGACTCAGTCAGGCGGGGCTTTTGCGTTACAGCGTGCGGCTTAGTTCGAGCTGACAGCCGAACGTGGCATCACTGGCTGGTTGTCGTTGGAAATGGTCACTTCCACACGACGGTTCATCGCACGGCCGGAAACGCTGCCGTTATCGGCAACCGGGTATTCCTTGCCGTAGCCCTGGATGACGATGCGAGCTGGATCAACGCCCATTTTCACCAGCGCGGTGCGCACGGAGTTGGCGCGACGCTCGGACAGCGACTGGTTGTGGCTGGCGGTACCGGTGCTGTCGGTGTAGCCCTCGACGATCACTTTGCGATCCGGGTTTTCCTGGAGGAATTGCGCCAGTTTGTTGATGTTCACCAGACCGCTGGATTTCAGGTCGGCACGGTCGGTGGCGAACAGCACGTCACCGAAAGTCACCAGCGTACCGCGATCGGTCTGTTTCGCGTTGAGGCTGTCCTGCAGCTGCTTGATCTGTTGATCGCGAGCGTCCAGACGCGCCTGGGCACGTTGGGCAGCGGCGTTCTTCAGATTGTTTTCAGCGGTGCGCAGGGCGATGGTCTGCTTGGCCACTTCTACGCGCTGATTGGTCAGGTAAGCCAGTTGGTCAACCTTGGCGGCGTCTTGTTTATCCAGATAAGCCTTGTCGGCTTTGTCCAGGTAATCGCTGGCGTCTTTGGTTTCCAGCGCTGCGACTTTGCTCGCCTGCGGGTTGGCTTGCAGCCCGGCGTAGTTGGTGCGCGCCTGTTCCAGATTCGGGTTAGGCGGGGTGGAGCAGGCAGCCAAGGCAACGCTTGCAGCGAGGAGTGCGGGGATCATCAGTTGCTTACGCATAATTTGTCGTCCTTTCTATTCAATAAAAGTTTCAGCTTTGCGGTCGGGATGCGCGCTTATTGCACTGGGCGCTGACTTTCCTGACGCAGTTCCTGAACACCTTTCTGGGAATCCTTCACAGCCAGTTCGGCCTTGGCTGCCTGAGCCTTGCGTTCGGCGACGCGAGCGTCCCACTCGGCCTGTTCGGACAGGCGACGGGCCTCGTCATACTTCTTGTCGTGCATGGCGATTTCGGCTTGTTTCAGTTTGTCCTGCGCTTGCTTCATCTCGACTGCGGCGAATTCGGTACCGCCAGCGCTGACAGCGCTGTTGACTGCAGATTGAGTCACCGCGTACTGCTCGGTCGGTGGGTTACCGGCGCAACCGGCCAGTACGAAGCTGGTGCCGATTGCCAGGGCGGCCAGTTTCAGACCGCGCAGGTGGGTAAACGAGGTTTGGTTTTTCATGGTCTTCAACTCCATTAGGCATCTCCTGAAAACAACTGAATCCATCCTGGTCGAGGAGCCTTAAGCGTCGTGTGAAAGCGCGTTTTTGAAACGCTCGTTCCAGGCGTGGTTACAGGTTCCGACCGGAGGCGTTTTTCAAAAGTTCAGAAAAGATGGCCTATCGCCAAAAAAAACTTTGACCGAATGGACAAGGCTCTAAAGCGGGAACTTTGGCGGTATGGAGTGGTACGCGCGGGGTTTCCGGAACCCGAAAACACACCGTTTTCTGGCTGAAAATACGATCCTTGTAGGAGTGAGCCTGCTCGCGATAGCGGTGTATCAGGAAACAAAAATGTTGAATGAAAAATCGCCATCGCGAGCAGGCTCACTCCTACAATTTGATAGGTGGTGTGTCAGTGTTTCTGTTTGCTGGCAGCGGCAGAAAGGTCTTGTAGATGCCTTCTCGACAGCGCGAGAAAGCGCGGCGTCGGCCCGACGTCTTCATACAGCGGATCACCTTCCTCATCCGTCGCCACCACGGTCGATCCCTTCACATACGGCAGGCTCGCTTCGAACTCTTCGAGCGCGGCGCCAATCAGTTCGCCAAGCAGTTCTTCGGGGTGGCGTTTGGGGTACATCTCGGCAATCGCCGCCAGTCGCGCAGCAGCTTCGACATCCAGATGAATCGTGTAGCCAGTGTCGGTCAGGCGACCCTTGGCGTTTTCTTCCCAATGCTGGGCGAGTTCACGGATTTTCATAATGACCTCATGTCACACCTGCGCGTGGCAGGCCTTGGTGAGTGTCCGGCCGGGGCCGGCGGCAAGCCGTTGTGCGGCTTACTGTTGAGACTAGCTTTCGGCCACAAGGTTTAAAGTCCCTTCGTCGGCCTGCTTGTAAGAAGCGGCGCAGAGCGGCACTCTCTAGGTCATGCACTCGTTTCTAGGCCGCCCGGATTACCGCTGGAGAACTGCTGATGACCGATATTGATGCACGCTTGCGCGAAGATGTTCACCTGCTCGGAGAGCTGTTGGGCAACACCATTCGAGACCAGTACGGCGAGGACTTTCTCGACAAGATCGAGCAGATTCGCAAGGGCGCCAAGGCCGACCGCCGGGGCTCGATGGACGCCGAACTCAGCGCCAGCCTCAATCAATTGAGCGAAGACGAATTGCTTCCGGTGGCGCGGGCGTTCAACCAGTTTTTGAATCTGGCGAACATCGCCGAGCAGTATCAATTGATCCATCGTCGCGAAGAGTCGCAGCCGGCGCCGTTCGAATCTCGTGTCTTGCCTGAACTACTTGCGCGCCTGCGCAACGAAGGCCACAGCGCCGAGTCGCTGGCCCGGCAACTGGCGCGGCTGGAAATCGAACTGGTGCTGACCGCGCACCCGACCGAAGTGGCGCGCCGCACGCTGATCCAGAAGTACGACGCGATCGCCGCGCAACTTGCCGCACAAGATCATCGCGACCTGACCACAGCCGAGCGCGAGCAGATCCAGAACACCTTGCAACGGCTGATCGCCGAAGCCTGGCACACCGAAGAAATCCGCCGCACCCGCCCGACTCCGGTAGACGAAGCCAAGTGGGGTTTTGCGGTGATCGAGCATTCGCTGTGGCAGGCGATTCCCAACCATATGCGCAAGGCTGATCAGGCGCTGCATGCCGCGACCGGCCTGCGTTTGCCATTGGAGGCGGCACCGATTCGCTTCGCTTCGTGGATGGGCGGCGATCGTGACGGCAACCCCAATGTCACCGCTGCCGTAACTCGCGAAGTGTTGCTGCTGGCGCGCTGGATGGCCGCCGATTTGTACCTGCGCGATGTCGATCACCTGGCCGCCGAACTGTCGATGCAACAGGCCAGCGAGGCCCTCAAGGCCAAGGCTGGCGACAGCGCCGAGCCGTATCGCGCAGTGCTCAAGCAATTGCGTGAACGCCTGCGCGCCACGCGCAACTGGGCGCATGCGTCGTTGACGGCGACAACGCCGGCGCCTGCCGATGTACTGCACAACAATCGCGACCTGCTCGATCCGCTGGAGCTGTGCTTCAACTCGCTGCACGAATGCGGCATGGGCGTGATCGCCGACGGCCCGCTGCTCGATTGCCTGCGCCGGGCGGTGACCTTCGGTTTGTTCCTGGTGCGCCTCGATGTGCGCCAAGACTCGTCGCGGCACAGCGCGGCGATGACTGAAATCACCGATTACCTCGGGCTCGGGCGCTACGAAGAGTGGGATGAAGACGCACGCATTGCTTTCCTGAGTCGGGAGTTGGCCAATCGTCGCCCGTTGCTGCCGGCGCATTTCAAACCCTCCGCCGACACCGCTGAAGTGCTCAACACCTGCAAGGAAATCGCCGCTGCACCGGGCGCCTCGCTCGGTTCCTACGTGATCTCCATGGCCGGTGCGGCTTCCGATGTGCTCGCCGTTCAACTGCTGCTCAAAGAGGCCGGTGTGCTGCGACCAATGCGCGTGGTGCCGTTGTTCGAAACCCTCGCCGACCTCGACAACGCCGGCCCGGTGATTGAACGACTGTTGCTGTTGCCGGGCTACCGGGCGCGGCTGCAAGGCCCGCAGGAAGTGATGATCGGCTATTCCGACTCGGCCAAGGACGCCGGCACGACTGCCGCAGCGTGGGCGCAGTACCGGGCGCAGGAGCGGCTGGTGGAAATCTGCCGCGAGCAGCAAGTCGAACTGCTGTTGTTCCACGGTCGCGGTGGCACTGTGGGGCGTGGCGGTGGACCGGCCCACGCGGCGATTCTGTCGCAGCCACCAGGGTCAGTGGCGGGGCGTTTCCGCACCACTGAGCAAGGGGAAATGATTCGTTTCAAATTCGGCCTGCCAGACATCGCCGAGCAAAACCTCAATCTGTACCTCGCCGCCGTGCTTGAAGCGACGTTGTTGCCACCGCCGCCACCGACGCCCGAGTGGCGTCATCTGATGGACGAATTGGCCGCCGATGGCGTCAGTGCTTACCGTCAGGTGGTGCGGGAAAATCCGCAGTTCGTCGAGTATTTCCGCCAGTCCACGCCTGAGCAGGAGTTGGGGCGCTTGCCCTTGGGCAGCCGGCCAGCCAAGCGCCGCGCGGGCGGCATCGAGAGTTTGCGGGCGATTCCGTGGATCTTCGGCTGGACGCAAACGCGCCTGATGCTGCCCGCCTGGCTCGGCTGGGAAACCGCGTTGAGCAAGGCACTGGAGCGCGGGGAGGGCGAGTTGCTCGGACAGATGCGCGAGCAGTGGCCTTTCTTCCGTACGCGCATCGACATGCTGGAAATGGTGCTGGCCAAGGCGGACGCCGATATTGCGCTGTCTTATGACCAGCGCCTGGTCGAGCCGGCGTTGCTGCCGTTGGGCGTGCACTTACGCGACCTATTGTCGCAGGCGTGCGCGGTGGTGCTCGGCCTGACTGGTCAGTCGCAGCTGCTGGCACATAGCCCAGACACCTTGGAATTCATCCGTCTGCGCAACACCTACCTCGACCCGCTGCATCTATTGCAGGCCGAATTGCTGGCCCGTTCACGGCAGCAGAATGTCGAGCAGGGCAGCCCGGTGGAACAAGCGCTGCTGGTGTCTGTGGCGGGGATTGCTGCCGGTTTGCGAAATACCGGCTAACGTTTTTGCTGTGACGCGAGGCATCCGCAATAACCCTCGGGTGCCGCTTGGCGTGCAGGGGGAAAGTGCCGCCAGGCGACAGTTAATGATGGGGTTGCGACTTGGCTCACCTTGTCGCGGGGGCACGGCGGGCGTCGGTTTCTCCGACTTTTGGCGTCTTGTGTGGGCGCAGCCTGCTGTGTATCTTGATCAGCCTTTGGCCGTTTGTGCGGCCACGACCCGTATTTTTCAGGATTCGTCCAAAGTGGCGAGTCCCTTGTTTTGTAAAAGCTTTTTATAAAAAAATTGAGGAGCACATCTAATGCGCGTCATTCTGCTGGGAGCTCCCGGGGCCGGTAAAGGTACTCAGGCTAAGTTCATCACCGAAAAATTCGGCATTCCGCAAATCTCCACCGGTGACATGCTGCGTGCAGCGGTCAAGGCCGGTACTCCGCTGGGCGTACAAGCCAAGAGCATCATGGATGCCGGCGGCCTGGTGTCGGATGACCTGATCATCGCGCTGGTGCAAGACCGCATCGCGCAACCTGACTGCGCCAATGGCTTCCTGTTTGACGGCTTCCCGCGCACCATTCCGCAGGCTGAAGCCCTGGTGACTGCCGGTGTCGAACTGGACGCCGTGGTCGAAATCGCCGTTGAAGACGAAGAAATCGTTCAGCGTATTGCCGGTCGTCGTGTGCACGAGGCCAGCGGCCGCGTTTACCACATCGTCTACAACCCGCCGAAAATCGCTGGCAAAGACGACATCACCGGCGAAGAGCTGGTACAGCGCAAGGACGATACGGAAGAAACCGTGCGTCATCGCCTGTCGGTCTACCACTCGCAGACCAAGCCACTGGTGGATTTTTACCAGAAGCTCTCGGCTGCCAACGGCAAGCCGAAGTACAGCCACATTCCTGGCGTCGGTTCGGTAGAAGCGATCACCACCAAGGTGCTTGAAGCGCTGAGCTGAAAAAGCTGATTGGCTGCATCATCCACGGCCCGCTTGCGGGCCGTAGTTGTTTATACTGACGCACTTTTTTCCTCACCCTGTTCTGGATACATCGATGAGTACCTTGCTGGCCCTGGACACCGCGACTGAAGCTTGCTCCGTTGCTTTGCTGCATGACGGCAAGGTCACGAGCCATTACGAGGTGATCCCGCGCCTGCACGCGCAGAAGTTGTTGCCGATGATCCAGCAACTGCTCGCCGACGCCGGCACCACGCTGCAAGCGGTGGATGCAATTGCCTTCGGTCGTGGACCGGGCGCGTTTACCGGTGTGCGGATCGCCATTGGCGTGGTGCAGGGTCTGGCGTTCGCGCTGGATCGTCCGGTGCTGCCAGTGTCCAATCTTGCGGTGCTGGCGCAGCGGGCCTTTCGTGAACATGGCGTGAGCCAGGTCGCGGCCGCCATCGATGCGCGCATGGATGAGGTGTATTGGGGTTGCTACCGCGAGACGGCGGGCGAAATGCGCCTCGTCGGTGCCGAGGCGGTATTGCCGCCAGAAGTCGCCGCGCTGCCGGCCGATGCCAGTGGCGATTGGTTCGGCGCCGGTACCGGCTGGGGATATGGCGAGCGTATCGCGGTCAATCTGAGCGGTTCCGACGCCGGCATGCTGCCCCACGCTGAAGACCTGCTGACCCTGGCGCGGTTCGCCTGGGAGCGCGGCGAGTCGATTCCGGCCGATGACGCGCAACCGGTTTACCTGCGCGACAAAGTCGCCACCCCCAAGGCTCGTTGATTCACTCGATACCGAGTTGCCCCTTTCGCGAGCAGGCTCGCTCCCACAGGTACTGCGCGGTCCTTGTGGGAGCGAGCCTGCTCGCGAAAAGCTTTCTGCCGACAACGCCAATCGTCAGTTTCCAACCCCGGGCTTTAAACCTTTTGCGCTTTATGTGTTCTAGTTATCACTCGGCGGTTTGCTAAGTCGGTCAAGTGCCGCTAAATTGCCATCATCGATACCGAGCATGAATTTATGCGTATAGACGGCCTTTCCTCTCAGTCCTACCCCATCAAGCGCAAGCCTCGCAAAGGCAATCCGGCGCTGGATGAATCCGTCGACGATATCGACGGCGAGCTGGAATTCCCGACTGAAGAGCAAATGGCCGCCCGCGCTGCCAAAGCCTCCGCCCAACGCCTGGCCAATCTGCCTGCCCGTCAGCAAGACATGATTTATCACCGCGCGATGAAGAAGAGCGTAGCCATGGCCCTGGCCAGCTACCTGAGCACCGCCGGTTTTGTCGATTGGGATGCGGACGTGCTGGGCCTCGATCTGTACATCTGATGGATCTGCCTTACTACCTCGGTTGCCCGTCCTGGAGCGAAAACGCCTGGCGCGAGTATCTGTACCCGGTAGACGCCAAAACCTCTGACTTCCTCGGTCTCTACTGCCAGGTGTTCAACGCCGTTGAAGGCAATACGACTTTCTACGCCAGCCCTTCGCCCGCCACCGTGCAGCGTTGGGCCGAAATCATGCCTGCGCATTTTCGCTTTACCGCCAAGTTTCCCGGTGACATCAGCCACAGTGGCGACTTGCGCGATCAACTGACCGCCGCCGAAACCTTTCTGCAATTGCTCAACCCCCTCGGCGAGCGTGTAGCGCCGCTGTGGCTGCAACTGTCGAAAAGCTTCACGCCGCAGCGGCTGCCGGAGTTGGCGGCGTTCATTGATGCGCTGGACTGCCCATTGGCGGTGGAAGTGCGGCATGAACAGTTCTTCGTCAAGGGCGAGAGTGAACGCCTGCTTAATCGGCTGCTGCTGGACCGTGGCGTCGAACGCATCTGTCTCGATCCGCGTGCGCTGTTCAGTTGCCTGTCGACCGAGTCTTCGGTGATCCACGCACAATCGAAAAAGCCGCGGGTGCCGACGCGTCCCGCAGCGTTCACCCAGTTCCCGCAAGTGCGTTTCATCGGCCATCCCGAGCTGGAAGCCAACGATCCGTTCCTGGTGCCGTGGGTGGCGAAAATCGCCGAGTGGATCGAAGAGGGCCGCACGCCCTACATCTTCCTGCATACCGCCGACAACCTGCTGGCGGCGAAGCTGGCGCAACGGTTTCACGCACAACTGATGCAACGTTTGCCTGGCCTGCCATCTCTGCCTGAGCTATACAGAGAACCCGCCGCGGAGCAACTTGGCCTGCTCTGAGGCGAACCCGTTTTTCCTGCCCAGGAGCCTGCCGATGGACGCCTCAGCCTTTCAAGAACAAGTCCGCAAAGCCCACGCCTTCAAAGCCCTGCATGAGCGTCCGGGGATTTTCATTATTCCCAATCCATGGGATGCCGGCTCGGCGAAGATGCTCGCCAGTCTGGGCTATCAAGCGCTGGCGACTACCAGTGCCGGTTATGCGTTTTCCCAGGGCAAAGCCGACGGTGCCTTGAGCCTCGATGACACCTTGGCCAACGTCCGGGCGATTGTCGCGGCGACCGATTTGCCGGTGGCAGTGGATCTGGAAAACGGTTTCGCCGACGACCCGGCCGAGTGCGCGAAGAGTTTGCTGCGAGCGGCCGAGGCGGGCGCGGTGGGTGGTTCGATCGAGGACGCCACAGGGCGTGCAGACGCGCCGATCTATTGCTTCGAACACGCGGTGGCGCGTATCGAAGCTGCTGTTGCCGCTGTGCGTACGCTGCCATTTCCCTTCCTGCTGACCGCCCGCGCGGAGAACTATCTGCACGGCAATCCCGACATCAACGACACCATCCGCCGCTTGCAGGCGTTCGCCGAGGCCGGCGCCGATGTTCTGTATGCGCCAGGTTTACGCACTGCTGAAGAAGTTCTGGCGGTGGTGCGCGCGGTAGCGCCAAAACCGGTCAACGTGTTGATGTCCGGCGGGCTGAAACTGACCGTGCAGCAACTCGAGGAAATAGGAGTGCGTCGGATCAGCACCGGTTCGGCGCTGGCGCTGGCGGCGTTTGGTGAGTTCTTCCGGGCCGCGGAAGAAATCCAGCAGTCCGGCACGTTCGGCTTCACCTCGCAGTCGATGCCCTACGCCAAGGCCAACCAGTTCTTCAAAGGCTGAGCATGGCGCGGTGGATTGCGCTGGTCGTTCTGCTGATGGTTGGCGCTGCCGTGGTCAGTGTCTGGCGCGGCTGGCTGGACGTGCCGCCAGAGTGGAATCCATGGGCACCGCTGGATGTGCAGGCGACGCCCAACTGGTTGAGCGGTTACAAACTGATGCGTTTGCGCGGCGACCCCGAACTGTGTGCCCGGGCACTGCGCAGCTCGGCGTTGCGTGTGACGCCGCAGTCCGACAGTCCGGATGCCAAGTGTCCGCTGATCGGCGCCTTACGCGTGCAGGGCGGCGAGGTGGCGCTGAGCAGCAGCTTCCTCGCCAGTTGCCCGTTGGCGGTCGCCTACGCGATGTTCGAACGCCATTCCCTGCAACCCGCCGCGCAGTCCGTTTACGGTCAGAAAGTCGTGCGCCTCGATCACCTAGGCAGCTTCGCCTGCCGCAATATCTACAACCGCGAAAGCGGCGCGCTCAGTCGTCATGCCAGTGCTGATGCATTGGATATCGCCGGCTTTCGCCTGGCGGATGGCCGCAGCATCAGCGTGCTCAAGGATTGGCCAAGGCAAAATCAGGACGCGCAGTTTCTACGCAAGGTCCGTGATGGCGCCTGCGAGGTGTTCAGTGTGGTGTTGAGTCCGGATTACAACGCCGCCCATCGCAATCACTTTCATGTCGATGTCGGGCGCTGGAGCGTGTGTCGCTGAGGGTCAGGCGGCGATGCGCAGGTTCTGCAGAACGATCGGGCGCGCCCAGCCGTTATCGAAGTCCAGAGCTTTCTGCTGTTCGACGATTTCTTCCGGCGGGAAGGGTGGGTATGGCTTCTGCATCAGATCGAGGTCGAATTCGGCAATCGGCAGGTACAGCGGACGCTTTTGCGGCGCAGCACCCGGTTCCGGAATCGGTTGGCCGTTGTTCATCACGATCGGGCGAACCCAGCTGCTGTCGAAATCCTGCTGCGACTGCTGAGCCTGGATTTCTTCCGGCGGGAACGGTGGGAACGGTTTGTCCAGCAGCTCCGTTTCGAATTCGGCGATCGGCAGGAACAGTGGCTCTGGCGGACGCACTTCGGTTTCGACGACATTGCATTCGCGCTGCTCGACGATGTGCGCGTGCAGCTCGCTGCCCACGGTCGGCTCTTCAGTGCTGCTCAGGTCAACCGGCGGAAACTTGCCGCAGGCAGGCACCACTTCACTCGTCTGTTCGGCCAGCGCCTGGGCAAAGAAATCCTGCCACAGGTGACTGACGCCGCTCAGTGCTTGAGTGTTTTGACGGCTAAAGTCGCCATGGGGCGAAATGTAGCCAATCGATGTGGGAAGAATGCCTGACATTTTTTTCGGTTGACGCTCAGCTCTGGCAAAATGCGCGTTGATTGGGTTATCGGCGGTTTTTGCCGATCCTTAACTTTTTTGAGCGTGTTTTCCATGATTGAGCAACCCGCGGCCTGCCGCATCCATGTCGAAGCCCTCGGCCCGACGTTTGAAGCGCAAGCCGAGCAATGGGCCGAACGCCTCGGCCTGCCGCTGCAAGTGGCCGACGGTGAGTTCGCCTTGCAGGTCGGCGAGCAGGGTTTACAGCTCCAGCAACTTGGCCCGGATGCACCGGGGCCGGTACGCGTGGACTTCGTCGAGGGCGGCGCGGCGCACCGTCGGTTGTACGGCGGCGGCAGCGGCCAGATGATCGCCAAGGCTGTCGGCATCGCCCAAGGCGTGCGCCCGCGGGTGCTGGATGCCACGGCGGGGTTGGGCAAGGATGCGTTCGTATTGGCCAGCCTCGGTTGCGAGATGAGCCTGATCGAGCGTCAACCGCTGATCGGTGCATTGCTGGAGGATGGCCTGGCGCGCGGTGCGGAAGATTTCGACGTGGCACCGATCGTGGCGCGGATGAAATTGCTCAAGGGCAACTCCATCGAGGTCATGCGCAACTGGCAAGGCGAGCCGCCGCAGGTGATTTACCTGGACCCGATGTTCCCGCATCGTGAGAAAACCGCGCTGGTGAAGAAGGAAATGCGCCTGTTCCGGCCGCTGGTCGGGGATGATCCGGATGCCCCGGCACTGCTGGAAGCGGCGCTGGCATTGGCGACCCATCGCGTGGTGGTCAAGCGCCCACGCAAGGCGCCGTGCATCGAGGGGCCGAAGCCGAGTCATGCGCTGGATGGTAAATCGAGCCGTTACGATATCTACCCGAAGAAAGCGCTCAAACCTTAAAACCGAGTCGCTGCCCTTCGCGAGCAGGCTCGCTCCCACATTTGAAATGCATTCCAATGTGGGAGCGAGCCTGCTCGCGAAGGGGCCAGCTCAAACACCAAATCTCTAGGGTCTATATGCCCGCATAAACAGCCCCACCACTTCCTGCACATGGCTCTCTGAAGCCTCTTCGCTCAGCGGCTCGCCGCAGCCATACAACAAACGAAAATTCCCCGCGCCCTTGATCAGGCAGAAGAAATGCTCGGCCGCATTACGTGGCAGGTCGATGTTCAATGCGCCAGTCTCGTGGATGCGCGTGAGCAATCGCTCCATGCCCTGAACCATGCGCTGCGGGCCCGCTTCGAAGAAGATCAGCGACAGATTCGGGTCCTGACTGCCGAGCGCCATGATCAAGCGATGCAAATTCACCGATTCATCGCTGTTGATCAGTTGATGAAAGCCTCGCGCAATGTTCAGCAACACACTTTCCACAGCAATGCCCTCGGGCAATTCGAAGAACAGCGGTGGCAGTTGCTCCTCGCATTTGGCCATCACGGCGGCGGAAAACAACGTCTCCTTGTCGTTGAAATGGCTGTAAACCGTCAGTTTCGACACGCCAGCCTCGGCAGCGACCGCGTCCATGCTGGTGTTGGCATAGCCGTGACTCAGAAAAAGAATTTTTGCCGCATCGAGGATCGCCTGGCGCTTGGCCAGATCCTTGGGGCGGCCCGGGCCGTTTGGAGCTGAAAGATTGTTCGACATTCTTCGCTTTTAATACTGGACTGGTGAGTTTGCTATTAATAACATACCGGCCAGTATAATTATTCCAAGCACCATTAGCGAAAGGTCCGTCACCATGTTCCGCCATGCGTTGTCCTTTGCGTTGCCAGCCGGTCTGGCATTTTTATTATCGGCATGCGGTCAGGAAGAGGCGACGCAAGTGGCCGTGCGACCAGCCATGGTGGTGCAGCCAGAGCCTTCGGCGCAGGCGATGGAAAGTTATCCGGGCGAAGTCCGCGCCCGTTACGAGCCGAATCTGGCGTTCCGCATCGGTGGTAAAGTCAGCCGACGACTGGTCGACGAAGGCCAGCGCGTCAAGGCTGATCAGCCTCTCGCCGAACTCGATCCGCAGGATGTGCGCCTGCAACTGGAAGCCACCCGCGCCCAGGTCGCTGCCGCCGAGGCCAATCTCAATCTGGTGCGCGCCGAGCGTGATCGCTACAAGACTTTGATGGATCGGCAGATGGTCAGCCGTTCCGCGTACGACAACGCCGAAAACCTTTACCGCTCCGGCGAAGCCCGCCTCAAGCAAATCAAAGCCGAATTCAACGTTTCGACCAATCAGGCCAGTTACGCGGTTTTGCGTGCGCCACAGGATGGCGTGGTCGCCCAGCGCTCGGTGGAAGTCGGCCAGGTCGTCGCTGCCGGGCAAACCGTGTTCACCCTCGCCACAGACGGCGAACGTGAGGTATTGATCAGCCTGCCGGAACAGAGCTTTGGCCGCTTCAAGGTCGGCCAACCGGTGACTGTCGAGTTATGGACGCAGCAGAACCAGCGTTTCGCCGGGCAGATCCGCGAGCTGTCTCCCGCCGCCGATCCGCGATCGCGAACCTTCGCCGCACGCATTTCTTTCACCAGCGGCAAAGTCCCGGCCGAGCTCGGCCAGAGCGCCCGGGTGTTCGTGCAGTCAGCCGATGTCGTGCCGCTGTCCGTGCCACTGTCGGCGCTGACCGCTGAAAACGGCGCGACCTACGTCTGGGTCGTCAACGCCAACAACACCCTGAAGAAAACCCCCGTGCGCGTCGGCCCGTTTGGCGAGAAAACCGTGCCGGTGCTCGAAGGCTTGAACGCCAGCGATTGGGTGGTCGCCGCTGGCGTGCATGTGCTGCTCGAAGGGCAGCAGGTGCGTCCCGTGGATCGCTCCAACCGTGTGGTCAATCTGGCGGACAAGGAGTAAGCCCCGATGCGCTTCAACCTTTCTGAATGGGCGTTGCGTAATCGCCAGATCGTACTGTTCGTGATGCTTTTGCTGGCGATCGTCGGTGCGTTGTCCTACACCAAGTTGGGTCAGAGTGAAGACCCGCCATTCACCTTCAAGGCCATGGTCATTCAGACTCGCTGGCCGGGCGCGACCGCGCAGGAAGTCTCGCGCCAGGTCACCGAACGCATCGAAAAGAAACTGATGGAAACCGGTGAGTACGAACGCATTGTTTCATTCTCGCGCCCTGGTGAATCACAGGTCACGTTCATTGCCCGCGACTCGATGCATTCCAAGGAAATCCCCGACCTCTGGTATCAGGTGCGCAAGAAAGTCGGCGACATCCGCCAGACCTTGCCGCCAGATATTCAGGGGCCGTTTTTCAACGATGAGTTCGGCACCACGTTCGGCAATATCTATGCACTGACCGGTGACGGTTTTGACTACGCCGTGCTCAAGGATTACGCCGACCGGGTCCAGATCCAGCTGCAACGGGTCAAGGATGTCGGCAAGGTCGATCTGCTCGGTTTGCAGGACGAAAAGATCTGGGTCGAACTGTCCAACGTCAAACTCGCCACCCTCGGCTTGCCGCTGGCAGCGGTGCAGCAAGCGCTGCAGGAGCAGAACGCGGTATCCACTGCCGGCTTCTTCGAGACCAGCAGCGAGCGTTTGCAGCTACGGGTTTCCGGGAATTTTCAGACAGTCGATGAGATAAAAAACTTTCCTATAAGGGTCGGCGATCGTACGTTCCGTATCTCCGATGTCGCCGACGTGCGTCGCGGTTTCAACGATCCACCGGCGCCGCGCATGCGTTTCATGGGCGAAGACGCGATCGGTCTGGCCGTGGCGATGAAGGACGGTGGCGACATTCTGGTGTTGGGTAAAGCGCTGGAGGGCGAGTTTTCGCGCATCCAGAAAAATCTCCCGGCCGGCATGCAGTTGCGCAAGGTCTCCGACCAGCCAGCGGCGGTGAAAACCGGTGTCGGCGAGTTCGTCCAGGTCTTGGTTGAAGCGCTGGCGATTGTGTTGTTGGTGAGTTTTTTTTCCCTGGGCGTGCGCACCGGCATGGTCGTGGCACTGACCATTCCGCTGGTGCTGGCGATGACCTTTGCCTGCATGTATTACCTCGGCATCGGCCTGCACAAGATCTCCCTCGGCGCGTTGGTGCTGGCGCTGGGCTTGCTGGTGGACGACGCGATCATTGCCGTGGAAATGATGGCGATCAAAATGGAGCAGGGCTTCGACCGGATCCGGGCGGCGAGCTATGCCTGGACCAGCACGGCGTTCCCGATGCTCACCGGTACGCTGATCACCGCCGCAGGCTTCCTGCCGATTGCCACGGCGCAGTCTGGCACCGGCGAATACACCCGCTCGATCTTTCAGGTAGTGACCATCGCGCTGCTCGCTTCATGGGTGGCGGCGGTGATGTTCGTACCGTACCTGGGGGAAAAACTCCTGCCGGATCTGGCGAAAATTCATGCGGCCAAACACGGCACGGCGGATGGACAGCCGGACCCGTACGGCACGCCGTTCTACCAGCGGGTGCGTCGTCTGGTCGAGTGGTGTGTGGCGCACCGCAAGACCGTGATCGTGCTGACTGTCGGGCTGTTTATTGCCTCGGTGATGCTGTTCCGCTTTGTGCCGCAACAGTTCTTCCCGGCCTCGAACCGGCTGGAACTGATGGTAGATCTGAAACTGGCCGAAGGCGCTTCGCTGGCGAACACCACGGGTGAGGTCAAGCGCCTGGAAGCGATGCTCAAGGAGCACGCCGGTATCGATAACTATGTGGCTTATGTCGGTACGGGCTCGCCGCGTTTTTATCTGCCGCTGGATCAGCAGTTGCCCGCAGCGAGCTTTGCGCAATTTGTGGTGTTGGCGAAAAACATTGAGGAGCGTGAAGCCTTGCGCACCTGGTTGATCGACACCCTCAACGAACAGTTCCCGGCGCTGCGCTCGCGGGTCACGCGGTTGGAGAATGGTCCGCCGGTTGGTTATCCGGTGCAGTTCCGCGTCACTGGCGAACACATCGAGGAAGTGCGTGCACTGGCGCGCAAGGTTGCCGCCAAGGTTCGCGAGAATCCGCATGTGGTCAATGTGCATCTGGATTGGGAAGAGCCGAGCAAGGTTGTCTATCTGAACATTGATCAGGATCGCGCCAGGGCGCTCGGGGTGAGCACGGCCAATCTGGCGAAGTTTCTGCAGAGTTCGTTGACCGGGTCCAGTGTCAGTCAGTATCGCGAAGACAATGAGTTGATCGAGATTCTGCTGCGCGGCACGGTGCATGAGCGCACTGAACTGTCGTTGTTGCCGAGTCTGGCAGTGCCGACGGATAACGGTCGCAGTGTGGCGTTGTCGCAGATTGCCACGCTCGAATACGGTTTCGAGGAAGGCATCATCTGGCACCGCAATCGTCTGCCGAACGTGACTGTGCGAGCGGACATTTATGGCAAGGAGCAGCCGGCGACGCTGGTGAAGCAGATCATGCCGACGCTGGATTCGATTCGAGCTGAATTGCCGGATGGTTATCTGCTGGATGTCGGTGGCACGGTGGAGGATTCGGAGCGCGGGCAGAAGTCGGTAAATGCCGGGGTGCCGATGTTCATTGTCGTGGTGCTGACGTTGCTGATGGTGCAGTTGCGCAGTTTTTCGCGCACGGCGATGGTGTTTTTGACGGCGCCGTTGGGGTTGATCGGGGTGACGCTGTTTTTGATGGTGTTCCGGCAGCCGTTCGGGTTCGTGGCGATGTTGGGGACGATCGCGTTGTCCGGGATGATCATGCGTAACTCGGTGATTCTGGTGGATCAGATCGAGCAGGATATTGCCTCTGGGCTCAAGCCTTGGCAGGCGATTATCGAGGCGACGGTGCGGCGTTTTCGGCCGATTGTGTTGACGGCATTGGCAGCGGTTCTGGCGATGATTCCGTTGTCGCGGAGTGTGTTTTTTGGGCCGATGGCGGTGGCGATCATGGGGGGGTTGATTGTTGCTACTGCGCTGACGCTTTTGTTTTTGCCTGCTTTGTATGCGGCTTGGTTCCGGGTTCGGCGGGAGGTTTGATCTTTGTGTGACGTGGCGGCCTTCGGGCCGACCATGTTCTTGGGTTTTGGGTGAATATCCGTTGCTTCGGGGGCTGCTGCTGGCGGTTTCGCTCTTACAGCGAGTCCCTTTGGCAAACGCCGGAGTGCCGGCCCAGCCCAAAGGAACCAAAGGTCTGTGCCCTGACGTCCGGCCCGCTCGCTGGGGCTCGGGGTTCCTTCCCTCCGGGTTCATCCGGGGGCATCGCCTACGGTTTGCTGCGCTGCACCTCCTCTCGATGCTTTCCCCGTATGAATCCCTCCACTCAGCCTCCCGACGGGCCTTCAGATCAAGATCAAGAGCTGCAGCCGAGCTAACGCTCATCCTGTTGAGTGGCCAGGAGCGACACGGGTGAGGTGTGGTGTTTTGCTTTTGTTTTCCTGTGGGAGCGAGCCTGCTCGCGAAGGCGGCCTGACAGCCGACCTGGTTTTTGTAGATGTACGCACTCCAACTGTAGGAGTGAGCCTGCTCGCGATGACGCCCTGACAGCCACCCAATCTCTATCTGTATGCACCCAATCCAAATTGTGGGAGCTGGCTTGCCAGCGAAGGCGGCCTGACAGCCGACCTGGTTTTTGTAGATGTACTTACTCCAACTGTAGGAGTGAGCCTGCTCGCGATGACGCCCTGACAGCCACCCAATCTCTATCGGTATGCACCCAATCCAAATTGTGGGAGCTGGCTTGCCAGCGATGGCGGCCTGCCAACCGACTTGGTTTTTGTAGATGTACGCACTCCAACTGTAGGAGTGAGCCTGCTCGCGATGACGGCCTGACAGCCACCCAATCTCTGTCTGTATGCACCCAATCCAAATTGTGGGAGCTGGCTTGCCAGCGATGGCGGCCTGCCAGCCGACTTATTTCTATCTGGATGCCCATGGCCCGCTCTGCCTCTGCCTCTGCCACTTCCTACATCTTTTTCAGAAACCTCCGATATTGAGCCTCGGTGCCTTGGATGCTGTACTCCAGCCTCTGCTTTCCAGCGTTCCTGAGTTTGTCTTCATGAAAAAGCCACCAGCATTGAAAGGCAGAACTGATCCTGTGTTCGATTTGTTGATGCGTGCGCCTCACAAGCAGCGTTTGGTGGATTATCTCGCACTGCTCAAGCCGTTCGATGATCAAGGACGTTATCTGCCCTTCGAAGCGTTGCGCTATCGCTGGGCTGCGGGGCTGGATGTCAATTTGTGTTGGGCTCTGGTCAAGAAGGCGCGGGTTGCGCAATACGTCAATTTGCTGCGGTTGGGAGAACCGGCGCAGTGGGGCAAGTATTTGCTGACGCCGTTGGCGCAGAGAACCCTGTCTATCGTGGATCGGCAGACGACCAGTGCTGCGTTGGACTACATGACCAGTCAGATCGGCGAGCGGGCGCATTTCAGTTATTTATTGAATGATCTGATCGAGGACGAAGCGATCGCCAGCAGTCAGCTGGAAGGTGCTGCGACGACCACGCGTGTGGCCAAGGATATGCTCAAGCGCCAGCGCCAGCCGCGTACGCCGGACGAGCGTATGGTCATGGGCAACTATCGGATGATGAATTTCGCCTGGGAAAAACGCTACGAACCGTTGAGTGTCGAGTTGATCAGCGCGATGCATCGGATTGGCGTCGAGGGGATTGATGACGAGCGGTATTCTCCCGGTGTGTTCAGGGCGAATGATGAAGTGGTTGTTCAGGACGGTGCGGGCAACACGGTGCATCGGCCGCCACCGGCCGCCGGGCTGGTTTTGCGGCTGGAGCGGCTTTCGCAGTGGATCAATCTCGCCCATGAATTACCCCACCACAAAAACTATCTGCATCCGCTGATCAAGGCGATCACGTTGCACTTTGCCTTGGGCTACGAGCATCCGTTTCGCGACGGTAACGGTCGGGTCGCGAGGGCGTTGTTTTATTGGTTCATGTTCAAGAACGAGTTCGCGGCGTTTCGCTACATTGCGATCAGTCTGTTGTTGCGCAATGCACCGGTGAAGTATGGACGTTCCTATCTGCATACCGAGGCGGATGAGTTGGATCTGACCTACTTCATCGAGTTTCAGTGTTCGGTGATTGTGCGGGCGGTGGGCTGTTTTGATGAAGCCAGGCGCAAGAGCGTGGCGCTCAACGAGGACTTTGAGCGATGGCTGACGGGGTCGGGATTCTTCGATCGACTGACAGAGCGGCAACGGTCGTTGTATCAGGCTGCCAAAAACGGAATGGCGAAGGAGTTTACGGCAGGCAATGTGGCGGAACACCTTGGCTGCACTTACGGATCAGCGATGTCGACGCTCAACGGGCTGGTCGAGTTGCAGGTTTTCGAAAAGAGAAAAATGGGCCCTGAGTGGGTGTTCTTCTTGCACATTGCAAATGAGTTGAAAAACGGGAGCGAGAAACTTCGCTCCCGTTCGGTGCCGGCTTAAAGAGTGCCGAACACTTTCTTCGCCAGACTGGTTGCCGCAGCGGCCGGGTTCTGGCGGATTGTTTCTTCCTGTTTGCCGATCATTTCGAACAAGCCATTCAGCGCTTGTTCGGTCACGTAGTTTTCGACGTTGGCGCTCTTCGCGTCCACCACACCGAAGGTCGCGGCCTGGCCGGCAAACGAGTTGTACTTCTGCGCTACGCCGACCTTGTCTGTGGCTTGTTTGACGATCGGCAGGAACTTGGCGCGGATCTGTTCGCGGCTGGATTTGTCGAGGTATTGCGTGGCCGAATCCTTGCCGCCGCTGAGGATGCCTTTGGCGTCGGCAACGCTCATTTTCTTCACTGCGTCGACAAGGATCGGCTGGGCCTGGGTCACGGCGGTTTCCGCAGCCTTGTTCATCGCGGTTTCCAGTTCTTCGACCTGGGCGCCCATGCCGAAGGCTTTCATTTTGCTGGCGGCTTTACCGAGTTTGCCCGGCAGTTCGATCTTCACCTCAGGGTTATTGCTGAAACCGCCCGGGGTGCCCAGTTGTTTGACGGCCAGTTGCGCGCCTTGGGTCAGGGCGTCCTTGAGACCGCCGGTGGCGTCTTGTTGCGACAAGTCGTTGAGCGACAGCGCCAGCACGTTGGCGGAGATCATGAGGCCCGCGCAGAGGCCGGCGAAGCGAAGGGTAGGGCGGAGCATGGCGGCTTCCTTGTTGCAGAAAATGAATTAACGAACGGCGTCGACGCGGATTTTCAACGGCTGTGGATCGTTGCCGTCGAGTTGTACGGCGTGGTTTTCGGTGGTGATGAACATCAATTCACCGTTGACTTCAATGCGCGCGCTGACCGAATAACGGTGTCCGGGTTTGACCTGGGCCGGATCGTAGCTCAAGTGAAAGGGCAGCGGAACCTGACCCTTGACCGGGCCTTTCTGCTCATCCAGCACCACGGCCGGGGCATCGGCCAGTGACACATCCTGTAGGCTCACGCTCAGGGTCGCGCTCGGAGGCAGGGCGATGCGTTGCAGGTAGAACACTTCGCCGTCGAGGCCAACTTTGCCGGCGGGGGTGGTCGATTGGCAGGCGCTCAACAGCGTGGCGGTGGCAAGAAGAATCAATTTTTTCATCCGGACCTCTAAGACAGATGCGCCGGAAAAATCCCGGCGCCGATGAAATCTAGCGGATTTTGGCGCCAGCGTCAGTGAACAAACGTAAGGGTTTTTCCAGCCATAGTGCGACTGACTGGAAAAGACGTGCACTGAGATTTCGCGAAACGGGTGAGAGTTCTACAGCTCCCGGGGACACTTGAACTTGCTGGTGATAACGGTTTTCGACGCCCGTCAGTGCATAACGCTTACCGGGTATAACGCTGTCGGGATCATATTTGAGATAAAAAGAAGTTGCTGTCCGTTCATCGTGCTTGATGCGCACAAGTTCAACTTTCGGAGCGGTAGCCTCATGCAAGCTGATCGTGATGGCTTCCTCGGCCGGTGATGTTTCCGGCAATTTAACTTCGACGTAGAGCATCCCGAGCGGACTCAGGTTCACAGTCTTGCTGTAGGGAGCCTGATTGACTACGACGAAATAGTCCAGCTCGACCAGCAAGGGCTGTTGGTTGTGAAACATCTGAATATGAACCTGGTATTTCACACCCACGCCTTCGTAGTTATGTGGGAAGTGAAACTTCCAGGTATTGCCAAAAAATGCAGGATGGCGCCAGTCCTTGACCGTTACCGGCGATTTGGCATTGACAACTTTGACGCTGACGACGGTTTCGTTTTCGCCAGTAAGCGGCACTTGAAACTCAGTAGGCAGATTGAAGTGTAAAGTTACTATGCCGGGTTGTTCATTTAACAGGCTCATTTCGATATCCCTATCGTGAGTTATTGATAGAGCCTATTAATTCATAGATAAAGCAAAGGGGGAATAGAAGCACTCCCCCGTTAGTTGTCTACAAGTTTCAAGCTTGAGGTGTAACTGCTGTTTCCGCAGCATCTTCACTGCGATGCAGTGCAACCTGGCGGATCGACAAACGAATCTCCGCCGGCAATACGCGCTTGGCCGCGCCTTCGGCGAGTTCGCCGAGCAGTTCGTGATAGCTCAGTTTGCCGGCCTCATCGCGACGCAGCACGTCGAGGTCGAGCATGGTCTGGATGAAGTGGCGGAACAGGCTCTTGTCGAAGAACTCCGGGGCGTTGAGGCCGTGCAGGATCGACAGGCGCTGGGCCATGACCGTGCAGAGGTCTTCCAGTTCTTCGGCGCTGACGCTGTGCTGGCCGGCATTGAGCAACAGCGAGACAGTCATGTAGAAGCGTTGCAGGGTCTGAGCGATGCTCTTCGACAATAGGGTCAGCAGCACGAAATGCCGCGAGCTCGGTGCCGGACGCAGGTACACGTCTTTCTCGAAACGCAGCAAGCCTTGCTCGACGAACGCTTCCAGCCATTGATCGACCACCGCGTCGAGTTCGTCCAGGCTCCAGCGGATGAACAGCTCCGACTGCAAGTACGGATACAGCGCGTGGGTGTAGCGCAGGATCTGTTCGCGGCTCATGCGCGAGGCGCTCTGGAAGAAGCTCGCCAGCAGCGCCGGCAGGGCGAAGATGTGCAGCACGTTGTTGCGGTAGTAGGTCATCAGGACGGCATTTTGCTCGTCCAGATAGAGAATCTTGCCCAGCGCATCGTTTTGTTCGGACAGCAGATCCATGTCCTTCACATGCTCGATCAGCGCGCGACCATCACCCTCCGGCAATGTGGTGTGCGGCGAATACGGGACCTTGCGCAGCAGCGCCAGGTACAGATCCAGCACCCGCGCCATTGCCCGATCATCCAGTGCCAGACGGCTGGTCGACAGCAGCGCCAGCGCCACCAGGTTGACCGGGTTGATCGCCGCCGCTTCATTGAGGTGCTGGGCGACTTTTTCGCCGAGACGGTTGGTGGTCTCGTTAAGCCACGCCGGTTTGTACTGCGGGCCGAGTTCTTGCTGGCGCCAGTCCGGTTGTTCGGCGTCGAGGAATTCCGCCAGTTTAATCGGCTCTCCGAAGTTCACCGCGACCTGACCGAAGCGCTGCTTGAGTGCGCCGATGACTTTGAAAATGTCGAAGATCGACTCTTTCTTCTTGCTCGCGCCGCGCAGTTCGCCAAGGTAGGTGCGACCTTCCAGCACGCGCTCGTAGCCGATGTAAACCGGCACAAACACGATCGGCATACGCGACGAACGCAGGAAACTACGCATGGTGATGGCGAGCATGCCGGTTTTCGGCTGCAGCATGCGCCCGGTGCGCGAGCGCCCGCCCTCGACGAAGTATTCGACCGGGAAGCCTTTGGTGAACAGGGTGTGCAGGTATTCGTTGAACACCGAGGTGTACAGCGGATTGCCTTTGAAGGTGCGGCGCATGAAGAACGCGCCGCCACGACGCAGCAGACTGCCGATCACCGGCATGTTCAGGTTGATCCCGGCGGCAATGTGCGGCGGGGTCAGGCCGTTGCGGAACAGCAAGTACGACAGCAGCAGGTAGTCGATGTGGCTGCGGTGGCACGGCACGTAGATCACTTCGTGACCCTGGGCGACCTTTTGCACGCCTTCGATGTGGTTGACCTTGATGCCGTCGTAAATCTTGTTCCAGAACCAGCTCAGCACCACTTCAAGGAAGCGGATCGCGGTGTAGGTGTAGTCCGAGGCGATCTCGTTGCCGTAGCGCAGGGCCTGGGCCTTGGCTTTCTCCGGCGAGATGTTCTCGCGCTCGGCTTCGTCGAGGATTGCTTGCTTGACCAGCGGCTGGTTGAGCAGGCCTTTGACCAGGTTGCGGCGGTGGGAAATGTCCGGGCCGATGACCGCGGCTTTCAGATTGCGGAAGTGCACACGCAGGATGCGCTGGGCCATGCGCACGGTGCGCTCGTGGCCCTTATTGTGTTCGATCAGTTCGCGCAGGTGGATCGGCGCGGAGAATTGCACACGGGTTTTACGCCCGAGGACGATGATGCTCAGCAGTCGACGCAGGCGTCCGGTGACGGCCCAACTGTCGGCGAACAACAGTTTCCATGGGCTGTTTTCGCTGTCTGGCGACTGCCCCCAGAACACGCTGACCGGAATGATCTGTGCGTCTTCGGCAGCATTCTGCGTGAGCGCGCTGACCAGTCGTGTCAGGGTCGGCGGCGCGCCGCGTTTGTCCTGACGACCGAGCCAGTCCGGGTCCGGGGTCAGATAGAAGAACGCGGCGGGCTCGATCAGCGAACCCACTGACACCGGCAGCACCGGACGCGGCAGGCCGGCCTTGGTGCACTCGGTATCGACCACCGCCAGATCGGTCAGCGATGGGTTTTGCAGGACGTAGAACACCGGACGACTGCGGTCGAGGTTGAGGGTGAACGACGACTGGTTGATCGTCTCGGAGCGAACCCAGAGATACAACAGTCGGCGCAAGGTGCCAAACACAAGACGGCGGAACGGGGAGCGGGTCATACGGCTTCTGCATGAGTGGATAAAACCGAGCAAGTGCTCGGGCGGTCGACAGTTTGCCGGATTACTCGAAAATCGGCAAAAAAGCGGCGAAGTAATCTCCTGTTGAGAGTTTTGTCGCCTGTCATATACTCGGCGGTCTGTCGCCGGGACCCTTTAATGGACGTCGGGCGCAGGCTGACGTTCCTCAAGAGGCTTTCCTGCGAAAAGCCCGCTCAATAATAAAAAAGGAGTATGAACAGATGGCAACACGTGAAACCGGCAACGTGAAGTGGTTCAACGACGCCAAGGGCTACGGCTTTATTCAGCGCGAGGACGGGGTGGACGTGTTCGTGCACTACCGCGCGATTCGTGGCGAAGGGCATCGGTCGCTGACCGAGGGTCAACAGGTCGAGTACGCAGTGATTACTGGTGAGAAGGGTTTGCAGGCCGAGGATGTTGTAGGCCTGTAATACAACTCTTCAGAACGCCAAAAACCACTGTGGGAGCGAGCCTGCTCGCGAATGCGTAGTGTCAGTCGATATGAATGGTGACTGATACACCGCATTCGCGAGCAGGCTCGCTCCCACATGGGATCTGCGTTGCCTGTTGTTACGCGGTTTTCCAGGTGATCTCTTCTTCACCGTCGGCGCTGATACGAATCCAGCGATCCGCCGTCTCTTCACCTTCCTCTTCGACCCACGTTCCTGGCGCACAACGCACTTCCACGTTCAACGCAGCAAAGGCTGCGCGGGCGCAGGCGATGTCGTCGTCCCAAGGCGTCTGGCCGCTTTCCAGGTACAGGCTGTTCCATTTGCCCACGGCTTTCGGCAGCCAGGTCACCGGCACATTGCCGGCCTTGCACTTGTAGGTCTGGCCTTTCTGTACCCAGTCGCTGCACGGGCCCAGCGCTTCGCCCAGCCAGGCCGAGATGGCCTTGTGGTCGACGTCGGCGTCTTTCAGGTAAATCTCGATGTCCGGTTGGCGCATGGATGTCCTCACTGCGGGTCTGAAAAATCCATTCGCGGATTTAGCCGGCCCCGGGCGTTTGCCCGGAACCAAAAGTTATTGAAGAACGAAGTAATCGTAGCGCATCGACACGGTGGTCTCGAACGGCTCGGCCTGCTCGATTACCGCCGCACGACGCTCGGCACTGGCGCGCCAGCCGTGGGGTGTCATCGCCAACAGGTTGGCGCGGTCTTCGGGCTTGTCCAGCGTCAGTTTGAATTCCAGGGTTTCACTGTGCGCCAGCGCCATGCCTTCCGGCACCAGGGCCAGATGCTTGTCGTCGGTGTATTCGCGCACTTCGTCGTACAGGCGCTCGCGCAACTCCATCAGATGGCCGCTGGTCGGGCCGACTTTCATCAGACCGCCGCCGACGCTGAGCAGACGCTTGGCTTCTGCCCAGTCCAGAGGACTGAAAACGCTGGCGAGAAACTGGCAACTGCCCGACGCCAGCGGCACGCGGGCCATGCTGGCGATCAACCAGGTCAGCGCGGGATTGCGTTTGCAGGCGCGTTTGACAGCCTCGCGAGAAATGTCCAGCGCGTAGCCATCGGCATCCGGCAGGGCCGCAGCGATTTGCGCGGTGTAGTAACCCTCGCCACAACCGATATCGACCCAACGATCCGGCTCATAACTGGCCGCCAGTTCTGCCAGACGCTTGGCCACCGGGGCGTAATGCCCGGCGTTGAGGAAGTCTCGGCGGGCTTCGACCATCGCCTGGTTGTCGCCAGGGTCGCGGCTGTTCTTGTGCTGCACCGGCAGCAGGTTCAGGTAACCCTGCCGTGCGCGGTCGAAGCGATGCCCGGCGGGGCAGACCACGCCGTTGTCCAGCGCATTCAGCGGCTCACTGCAGATCGGACACGCCAGCATCAGGCGAGCAACTTGATCAGAGTCTGGTAGTAGATCTCGGTCAGCACGTCGAGATCGGCCGCCAGTACGCGCTCGTTGACCTGGTGAATGGTCGCGTTGACCGGGCCCAGTTCAACCACTTGCGTGCCCATGGTCGCGATGAAGCGGCCATCGGAGGTACCGCCGCTGGTGGATGCCTTGGTCTCGCGGCCGGTGATGTCCTTGATGCTCGCCGACACCGCGTCGAGCAGCGCGCCCGGTTCGGTGAGGAACGGCAGGCCGGACAGCGCCCAGTCGATGTGCCAGTCCAGATCGTGCTTGTCGAGGATGTCGGCAACACGCTTCTGCAGGCCTTCGACGGTCGACTCGGTGGAGAAGCGGAAGTTGAACACCGCCACCAGATCGCCGGGGATCACGTTGGTCGCGCCGGTGCCGGAATTGACGTTGGAAATCTGGAAACTGGTCGGCGGGAAGAAATCGTTGCCGTGATCCCAATGTTCGGCGGCCAGTTCAGCCAGCGCCGGAGCAGCGAGGTGAATCGGGTTCTTCGCCAGGTGCGGGTAGGCGACGTGACCCTGAATGCCTTTGACGGTGAGTTTGGCGCCCAGCGAGCCACGGCGACCGTTTTTTACTACGTCGCCGACCAGCGTGGTGCTCGACGGTTCGCCGACGATGCACCAGTCCAGACGTTCGTTGCGCGCAGCCAGACGTTCAACCACAGCCTTGGTGCCGTGATGCGCCGGGCCTTCTTCGTCGCTGGTGATCAGGAACGCGACTTTACCCTTGTGGCTCGGGTAGTCGGCGACAAAACGTTCAGCGGCGACGGTCATCGACGCGAGGCTGCCTTTCATGTCCGCCGCACCACGGCCGCAGAGCATGCCGTGTTCATCGATCAGCGCGTTGAACGGGTCGATCTGCCAGGCCGTTACCGGACCGGTCGGCACCACGTCGGTGTGACCGGCGAAGCACAGCACCGGGCCGTCGTTGTTGCCGTGGGTGGCCCAGAAGTTATCCACATCTTCGATGCGCATCGGCTCGAGGGTAAAACCGGCATCGCCCAGGCGCTGCATCATCTGCTTCTGGCAATCGGCGTCGACCGGCGTCACGGACGGACGGCGGATCAGGTCGATGGCGAGTTGGAGGGTCGGCGAAAGGTCGGCGTGGGCCGTCATGGAAAACTCCGAAGATCATGAATGTGGGCGCGGACTAACTGTAGGAGTGAGCCTGCTCGCGAATGCGATATGTCAGGCAACATAAAGGTTGAATGTTACAAAGCCTTCGCGAGCAGGCTCGCTCCCACAGGGATAGGGGCGGTCAGTCAGACCGGTATCACGCCAAGCCCCGCAAAATGGCGGTTATCTTAAAGCAAAACGGCGACCATTGGCCGCCGTTTAGTGCATCAAGGAGGATTTAGACGACCGGCGCCGGTTCAGGCGCGGGTGCAGGTTTCGGCAGCGACGACAGGAACGCCATGATCAGCGCTGCCAGATACGGCAGCGACTGCACCAGCAGCATGACTACCCAGAAACGCATGTCGTTGCTCGGAATGCCTTGCACCAGGAAGATCCCCAGCGCCGCGCCCCACAACAGCAGCATGATGAACAGTTCTTCCCGCGCTTCGGAAATCGCTACCCAGAAGCCGTGGTTATCGGCGTTTTTCGGGGTGCGGAAGAACGGAATGCTGCTGGTGAAGAAGCCGTACAGCACCGCTTTGGCGATGGTGTGCGACAACGCCAGGCCTGCCAGTGCCGCGCAGAACGCATCTTTCAGGTTCACGCCGACGGCGCGGCGGTAGAGGAAGATGATCTTGCCGACCTTGAACACGAACAGCGCCAGTGGCGGGATCGCGAAAATCAGCAGCGGCGGATCGACCCGCTGCGGCACGATGATCATCGCCGCCGACCACAACAGCGCGCCGACGGTAAAGAAGATGTTCATGCCGTCCGCGACCCATGGCAGCCAGCCCGCGAGGAAGTGGTAACGCTGGCCACGGGTCAGCTCGGTGTCCTTGCCGCGCAGCAGGCTGCGGGTGTGACGCTTGATGATCTGAATCGCACCATAGGCCCAGCGGAAACGCTGCTTCTTGAAGTCGATGAACGTGTCCGGCATCAGACCCTTGCCGTAACTGTCGTGGTAATACGCCGCCGACAGGCCTTTCTCGAACACGCGCAGACCGAGTTCGGCGTCTTCACAGATGCACCAGTCCGCCCAACCGAGTTCTTCCAGGACCGAACGGCGAGTCATGGTCATGGTGCCGTGCTGGATGATCGCGTCGCGGTCGTTGCGAGTGACCATGCCGATATGGAAGAAGCCTTTGTATTCGGCGTAGCAGAGCTTCTTGAAGGTGCTTTCGTTCTGGTCGCGATAGTCCTGCGGCGACTGCACCACGGCAATTTTCGGATCGGCGAAGTGCGGCACCATGTGTTTGAGCCAGTTCGGGTGCACGCAGTAATCGGAGTCGATCACCGCAATCACTTCGGCGTCCTTGGCGGTGTGCGGAATCAGATAGTTCAGCGCACCGCCCTTGAAGCCGGCCAAGGGCGAAACGTGGAAAAACTTGAAGCGTGGGCCGAGAGTTGCGCAGTAGTCGCGCACCGGTTCCCACACCGCCGGGTCCTTGGTGTTGTTGTCGATGATCAGGACTTCGTAGTCCGGGTAATCGAGCGCGGCCAAGGCGTCGAGGGTCTGTTTCACCATGTCCGGCGGCTCGTTGTAGCAAGGCACGTGGATCGACACTTTCGGGCGATAGCTGGAGTCGCCCTCGACCGGCAGGAACTCGCGCCGACGCTTGTGAATCCACACCGCTTCGGCCAGTTCATGCGCCTCGGTCAGCAACACGATAAACACCCCGAGTGCACCGAGCGCCAAGAGGAAACCGACCGTCAAACTGAACCACGTGCTGTATTGCAGGCTGTAGTCGTAACCGATCCACACCAGCACCGAACCGCAGAGGAATGCGATAAAGGTCAGGAAGACTCGGCCACGCTGGCGCAGCGCCGAGCCGTCGATCATCAGCAACGTCAGCGACAATAGCGCCAGCACCACCGAGCCGACCGCCAGCACGCGCCATTGCGGAATCGCCACCACCGGGCCTTCGAAGTTGAATTTCTGCTGACGCGCGGCGTTGAACACGCCCCAATAGGCGCCGACAGAACCTTCATCACTGGCCTTCCACGGCTGGTCAAACGCTTCGATCACGAAGTAGTTGAAGCCCTGGCGGTTGAGTTTGTTGACCAGGTTGCGCAGGTAGATCGCCTGATCCGCTGGCGATGCATCGGCGCCACCGCGCATGCGGCCGTTGCTCGGCCAGCCCACTTCGGAGAGCAGCAGCGGTTTTTTCGGGAACAGCTTTTTCAGATCGCGAGCGCGGTCGAAAACAAACTGGCCGGCCTTGTCGACCGGGATGAATTCCCAGTACGGCAGAACGTGGGCGGCGATCAGGTCAACGTGCTTGGCCAGTTCCGGGTGTTCTTCCCAGACGTGCCACTGCTCGGAGGTCGTCACCGGCACTTTGACCGCTGCGCGCACGCGATCGAGCAGCACGCTGAGTTGCTCGGCGGTGATTTCCTTGCGGAAGATCGCTTCGTTGCCGACCACGACGCGAACCACGCTGCGCGAGGTGTTGGCCAGTTCGATGGCGCGCTGGATTTCCCGCTCGTTGCGTTCCTGGTCGGGGCTGATCCAGATCCCGAGGGTCACGCGCAGGCCGAATTCTTCCGCCAGTTTCGGGATGTCTTGCAGAGAACCGTCGACTGAGTAGATGCGGATGTTGTCCGTCAGCTTGCTCATGATCTCCAGATCACGGCGCATCTCGTCGTCAGACGGATACTGATCCTTCTGTGGGAATTGTCCCTGCTGAAATGGCGAATAGGAGAAACCGGAGATCTGCTCCGGCCAGTTGGGCGCGGAGACCGGGCGATTGATCAGCGCCCAGAAACCGGTGAACAGGGCGGCGATTGCCAGAACCACCACCAGGTTGAGACCAAATTTACGCGATGACATAGCTATTTCGGGTTCCAAAGGCTGTGGAACGAAGGATCGGTCGGCTATACGCCCGAGGGGCGCGCATCCTACACCGGCAATTCGCCAGTCGTACATCTGATAGGGAAATGCCCGACATTGGGCAGCCGACTTTGACTTAAGTTCTTACACTTGTAGCTTGATGCTTAAAACTTGTCGCTGCGTAGCCCTATAATGCGCGCCGGTTTTTGGGGTAATGGTCATGAGTACAGAAGATCCGCGGTTTGCAGGCATCGCCCGTTTGTATGGCATCGAAGGCCTGGAGCGCTTGCGCGCCGCCCATGTAGCGATTGTCGGCGTCGGTGGCGTCGGTTCCTGGGCAGCGGAAGCCATGGCTCGTTGCGGCGTCGGCGAAATTTCGCTGTTCGATCTGGACGACGTTTGCGTGAGCAACGCCAACCGCCAGTTGCATGCACTGGACAGCACCGTCGGCAAACCCAAGGTCGAAGTGATGGCCGAGCGTTTGCGCGGGATCAATCCGGATTGCACCGTGCACGTCGTGGCGGATTTCGTGACCCGCGAGACCATGGCCGAGTACATCACGCCGAACATCGACTGCGTGATCGACTGCATCGATGCGGTCAACGCCAAGGCGGCGCTGATCGCCTGGTGCAAGCGCCGCAAGATCCAGATCATCACTACGGGTGGCGCGGGCGGGCAAATCGATCCGACGCTGATTCAGGTCTGCGATTTGAACCGTACATTCAACGATCCGCTGGCCTCGAAAGTGCGTTCAACCTTGCGCCGTGACTACGGCTTCTCGCGCACCGTGACTCGCCACTACAGCGTGCCGTGCGTGTTTTCCACCGAGCAACTGCGTTATCCGAAACCGGATGGCAGCATCTGTTTGCAGAAAAGTTTTGTCGGCGATGGCGTGAAGCTGGACTGCGCGGGCGGGTTTGGTGCGGTGATGATGGTCACGGCGACGTTCGGCATGGTTGCGGCGACCAAGGCTGTGGACAAGATTGTGGCGGGTGTCCGGCGCCCGGCTGACCGAGTCAAATCGACAAGCTAGCAAATTTTGTGGCGAGGGGATTTATCCCCGATGGGGTGCGGAGCGCCCCCAGATCAGCTCCTCAGAGTGTCAGGCATAACGCATGTGAGGGTTTTGGTGCCGCTTCGCAGCCCATCGGGGATAAATCCCCTCGCCACAGGATTAACCCGCCAACTCATTCATCCGCTGGAGCACGGCATTCAGGCCATTGCTGCGCGACGGCGACAACTGGCGCGAAAGGCCGAGTTGATTGAACCAGTCAGGCAGGTCAACGAGTTGCAACTCAGCGGCAGACAAGCCATTGACCCGCAACAGCAACAATGCCACCAACCCACGAATCATCCGCGCATCGCTGCTGGCGCTGAATTGCCAACACCCGTCACGCAATTCCCCCACCAGCCACACCTGACTTTCACAGCCATGCACCCGGTTGGTTTCGCACTTGTCCGCGTCATTCAACGGTGGCAGGCGATCGCCAAACTGCATCAGCAGCCGCGCCCGCTGTTCCCAGCCAGCGGCATTCTGAAAGGTCAGCAGCGCTTCGGCTGCTTCCACCGGCAGACTCATCGCAACAACTCCAGCGCCTGATCCAGCGCTTCAAAAAAGCGTTCCAGGTCTTCGGAATCGTTGTACAACGCCAGCGATACGCGAATCGCCCCGGCCAGTTCGAAGCTTTTCAACAGCGGCATGGCGCAGTGATGCCCGGCGCGCACGGCAATGCCTTGTTCGGTCAGCAGGTGCGCGAGATCGGCGTTGTGCACTCCCTCGACAACAAAACTCGCCAGTGCCAGTTGTGGCTTGCCCAGCAGGCGAATGCCATTGCGGGCAGCGAGGCCGCGTAGCAGGTAGTCATGCAGCGCGGCTTCATGCGCGGACACCGCGTCCTGATCCAGTCCGGCGAGATAATCAAGGGTCGCGCCGAGACCGATCACACTGGCAATCGGCGGTGTGCCTGCTTCGAAACCCAGCGGGGCAGGGCGAAAGCGTGAGTCGTGGTAGTTGGCTTCAAGCACCATCTCACCACCAAACTGCCATGGCTTCAGCTGTTCAAGCGCGGCATTGCGGCCGAACAACGCACCGAGGCCATCGGGGCCGTAAAGTTTGTGGCTGGAAAACACATAAAAATCGCAACCCAGCGCCTGCACGTCATGCCGACCGTGCACCACACCCTGGGCACCGTCGACCACGGTCAGGGCGTTCTGCGCCTTGGCCATGCCGAGCAGCGCCGGCAGTGGTTGCCAGGCACCGAGCACGTTGGATAGCTGACTGACCGCCAACAAACGGGTGCGCGGGCCGATCAGATGGACAGCGGCGGCGAGGTCGATCATGCCGTCGTCGTCCAGCGGCAGGATCACCAGTTTCAGTTGGCGACGTTGCGCCAGTTGCTGCCACGGCAGCAGGTTGGCGTGATGCTCCAGGGCGCTGATGACAATTTCATCGCCCGGATGGAAAAGATGTTCCAGGCCATAAGCCAGGAGATTCAGCGCACTGGTGGCGCCGTGGGTGAAGATGATTTGCCCGCTGTCACCGGCATTCAGCCACTGGGCAACCTTCAGCCGACTGTCCTCGAATGCTTGCGTCGCGTGAGCGCCGGGCAAATGTTGCGCACGATGCACGTTGGCCGCGCCGTTGGCGTAGTAATGCGCCAGCGCGTCGAGCAGGGCCTGGGGTTTCTGCGTGGTGGCGGCATTGTCCAGGTAAGTCTGGTCCTGCCGTTGCAGGGCGGCGATAGCCGGGAAATCGGCGCGCCAGGGGGAGGGAATCATCATCTGTTCAGCCCTGTGAACTTGGGCGGGGTGTACACAAGACACTGTGGGAGCGAGCCTGCTCGCGAAGGCGTCCATATGGACGCAAAAGCTTCGCGAGCAGGCTCGCTCCCACAAGTGCCTGCGGCACTTAGTTGTGAGCGTGCAGCGCTTCGTTCAGTTCGATCGCCGATTTGTGGGTTTTGCATTCCACGGCACCGGTTTCCGAATTGCGACGGAACAGCAGGTCGGTCTGGCCAGCCAGATCACGCGCTTTCACGACTTTGACCAGGTTGTTGTTTTCGTCCAGCAGCGCCACCTTGGTGCCGGCGGTCACGTACAGGCCCGACTCGACGGTGTTGCGGTCGCCCAGCGGGATACCGATACCGGCGTTGGCGCCGATCAGGCAGCCTTCGCCGACCTTGATCACGATGTTGCCGCCGCCCGACAGGGAGCCCATGGTCGAGCAGCCGCCGCCCAGGTCCGAACCCTTGCCGACGAAGACGCCAGCCGATACGCGGCCTTCGATCATGCCCGGGCCTTCGGTGCCGGCGTTGAAGTTGATGAAACCTTCGTGCATCACGGTGGTGCCTTCGCCCACGTAGGCGCCCAGACGCAGACGCGCAGCATCAGCGATACGCACACCAGCAGGGACAACGTAGTCAGTCATTTTCGGGAACTTGTCCACCGAGAACACTTCCAGCAACTCGCCACGCAGACGTGCTTCGAGTTGCAGTTCGGCCAGTTCGCTCAGGTCGATCGCGCCTTGGCTGGTCCACGCCACGTTCGGCAGCAGCGGGAAGATCCCGGCCAGACTCACGCCATGCGGTTTGACCAGACGATGGGACAGCAGGTGCAGCTTCAGGTACGCCTCAGGCGTGGAGGTCAGCAGTGCGTCTTCGGCCAGAACAGTGGCGACCAGCGGCTTGTGGCTCTCGGCCAGACGGGTCAGCAGTTTGCCTTGAACGGCGTCGATGCCTTTGACCGCTTCAGCCAGTTGCGCAGCCTGTGCGGTGGTGAAGGTGATGGCCTGGTTGCCTTCGGTGTAACCGAGGATCGGCGCAACGGCAGCGACCAGTTCTTCCGAAGGATTGAGCAGTGGTTGCGCGTAGAACACTTCGAGCCAGGCACCTTGGCGGTTTTGCGTGCCGACACCGAAGGCAATGCTGAACAGGGAGTTGGACATGTGAATACCTCTACAAAGAGTGACGGGCTGCTTACTTCAGAGCGGCCGCGTAGATATCTGGCTTGAAGCCAATCAGGGTTCGGTCACCGAGATCGAGCACCGGGCGCTTGATCATCGAGGGTTGAGCGAGCATCAGTTCGATGGCTTTCGACTGGTCGAGATCGGCTTTACGTTCGTCGTCGAGTTTGCGAAAGGTCGTGCCTGCGCGGTTCAACACCGTTTGCCAGCCGTGCTCGTCACACCATTGGGTCAAGTGTTCACGGTCGATACCGGCGGTTTTGTAATCGTGAAAGTCGTAGCTGACAGCGTGTTCATCGAGCCAGGTGCGCGCCTTCTTCATGGTGTCGCAGGCTTTGATGCCGAAAAGGTGCAACGTTTTACTTGAAACGGTCAAGGAATCGCCCCCTTTACAGGTGCTGGAGAAAAATGGTGCCGGATTATGCCATGACCAAACGGTTTCGCGGCGCCTGAGGTCGATTTCCCACCGCAAAACCCTGTAGGAGTGAGCCTGCTCGCGATGGCGATTAACCTGCCACTGACATTGTTGAATGTTAAACCGTTATCGCGAGCAGGCTCACTCCTACAAGGGGATTTGCGACAAGGCTGCGACATAGGTGCAACGGTCAGGCACAGCCTAAGCGGCTAATATGGCAGTTCAACGCTGTCGATCGTCTGAGATTTCCGCTTTATGCAAACTGCCTACACCGTCCTGATCCTGCTGATGCTGGTCAGCGTCTCCCGTCTGGTCGGACGCGTCATCCCGCTGCCGCTGCCTTTGGTCCAGATCGCCGCCGGTGCCTTGCTGGCCTGGCCGACGCTCGGTCTGCATGTCGCCCTCGATCCCGAACTGTTCCTGTTTCTGTTCCTGCCGCCGCTGCTGTTTTCCGACGGTTGGCGCATGCCCAAACGCGAACTCTGGCATTTGCGCGGGCCGATTCTGACGCTGGCGGTCGGTCTGGTGCTGTTCACGGTGGTGGGGGCCGGGTACTTCATTCACTGGTTGCTGCCGACGATTCCACTGCCGGTGGCTTTCGCATTGGCCGCTGTGCTGTCGCCAACCGACGCCGTGGCCGTTTCGGCAATTTCGCAAAACCGCTTGCCCACGCCGTTGATGCATATGTTGCAGGGCGAAGCGTTGATGAACGACGCGTCCGGTCTGGTGACATTCAAGTTCGCCTTGGCTGCCGCCGTGACAGGTGTTTTCTCGCTGACCAACGCCAGCCTGACCTTTGTGGTCGTGGCACTTGGAGGCTTGGCGGTCGGTGTTGGACTGAGCTGGCTGGTCGGGCGTTTGCGGGCATGGATGATCGCCCGAGGCTGGGATGACCCGGCGACTCACGTGGTGTTCATGCTGTTGTTGCCGTTTGCCGCCTATGTGCTGGCCGAGCGTCTCGGTGTATCGGGCATCTTGTCGGCGGTAGCCGCGGGGATGATGCAGAGCTGGCTCGATCTGTTGCCGCGCCAGACCAGCACACGACTGCTCAACCGTAGCGTTTGGTCGCTGCTGGAATTTGCGTTCAACGGTTTGATTTTTCTGCTGCTGGGTCTGCAATTGCCGGATATCATCAAAGCAGTGGTCAGCCACGAGCCCACGCTGTGGCCGACGTTGCTGTATCGCTGCCTCGATGTGCTGGCGATTTTCCTCGCGTTGGTGCTGCTGCGATTTATCTGGGTGCAAAGCATTTGGCGTTTGTCAGTGCTGTTGCGCCGGTTGCGCGGCAAGGGCGATCTGACGCAAGTCCCGACTGCCCGTTCCTGCTGGCTGCTGACCGTTGGCGGTGTACGTGGCGCGGTAACGTTGGCGGGTGTGATGTCGGTGCCGATGTTGATGGGCGCGCAGGCGTTCCCCGAGCGGGATCTGCTGATTTTCATCGCTGCCGGAGTGATCCTGCTGTCGCTGATTTGCGCGTGCATCGCGTTGCCGCTGTTGTTGCGCGGTATTGAGAAGAGTCCGGATGACAAGCGGCGCCAGGAAGTCCGCGACGCCTGGCGCAAGACCGCCGAAGCGGCGATCCATGCGCTGGAAACCGAAGAGGTGGCTCCGCAGGATGCGGCACAAGCGGCGCTGTCAGCAGAATTGAAGGCGCGAATCATGTCCGAGTACCGCCATCAACTCGACGTGTTCAACGATTCCGCCGAAGCCCAGGCGTTGGCGTTCCAGATGGATCTGCTGGAGCGCCGTTTACGCTTGAAGGCGCTGCGAGCGCAACGCCTGGAGTTGTACAGCCTCAGCCGTCATCACCAGATCGGTGATGACGTGCTCAGAGAAGTGTTGGCCGACCTTGACTTGAGTGAAGCAAATCTGGGACAGGTCAAGTAGGCAGTTCCCAGTAGTTGAGGGCGGGATAGGCCTTTCTGGCAAAGCGCTTGTCCCCTTCGCTGAGGGTCATGTTGTCGCCGATATCCCATTTCTTGTAGGTGAGAAACTCGGGGGTCGGGTAATGCATGATGGAGTGCTTGTCATAAGTGCCGAAGAGCGCCGATTGCTTGGGGTCCAGGTTGAACAAGTTGTGATCAACCTGAGCCTTGTTCCAGCCATGGTTCTTTTTGAAGAAATCGTAAGCGGTGGGCTTGTCCCACGGGATGTTGGCGTCGGGATGCAGATGCGCATGATGAAACCCCAGCGCATGGCCGAATTCATGCAGCAGTGTTTGCTCGAAAAAAGGGTCGTCAGTGGCTTTTCCTATCACCAGGGTGGGCTCGTCGGGGTCTTCATGCAGGGCCCATGTGCCAATGGCCGAGTAACTGTCGTTGCCTTCCACTGCAATGCGGATCTGACCGTCGCCGTCATCTACCAGTTCGAGCGCGAGGCTGATGTAGGGCTCCCATTGTCGAATGCAGAATTCGATCCTTACGCGAAGATCGGCTGGCGTGCCTTCCTTGAAAGAGAAGGTCACCGTGCTGGCGTTTTCCCACAGACTGTCTGAGTAAGCGACTGAGCGCCTGAGGCGCGTTCCCGGTGTGAGGTCTTGTCGGTTGTGTTCCTGGCGAGTGCCGGGCTCCAGCATTCTTACAAAATGACAGGTGTGCATGGTCAATATCCTTATTGATGACGAAAGTCGCGCCTTGATCCGTAAGGCGTCGCGTTTTGGAAAGGTGAAGGTAATAGGCTTTGTGCTTTCTGGCTGGTCGAAGTTGTAACTTGATACGGATAACAACCCCCCGCCCTGCGTGTCGCAGCGGGCGGGGAGTAAACTATTGCAAATGTTTTCCTTGGTGTCGGGAAAGACATATTTCAAATTGATGTCGGGCGCTTTCTTAAACACCAGGGCGCTATTGATGATTCTATAAACACCGTGGTCGGAAGTGCGTTTGCCGGCGTGAAGTCTATTTTGGTGGGTAGACTGTTTTGATGAACTCTATGTCTTTATTTGAAAGGAGCATGCCACCCAAGATATCTTTTTTATTCCAGACCATGAAGCCTGGGAAGTCGTAATGCATAATCGATTCTCGGTCGTAAGGTGCGGCGTATTGTTGGCTTCTGTCCATTTTCTTCAATACTTGTTCGTAAGTGAGCTCTTTCGCCCAACCATGTTGTTCTTTGAGGTATTTGTAGACGTTAGGCAAATTCCAGTCAATGGTGGCATCCGGGTGCTGATGTTCGTGTGCCAAACCAAGTGCGTGACCAAATTCATGCAAAATGGTTCTCTCCAGGTCCTCAAGTAAATCGTCTGGCTCTACCTCGAAATGCATGGTGGGTTGGTCTTTGGGTGTATTTAATGCGCCTGTTCCCACATTGCACCAATTTCCCCGATTATGGAGGGGGCTGTCCGATATTCGGATGTGCGCTTTTTTTACATCGTCAATGAACTCTATCTTCAGGTTGATGTACGGGGTCCAGGCTTTGATCGTTGATTTCAGAAGGTAGATGAAATCTTGATCTTCTACAAAAAAACCTACTTTTAAAGTTGAATGTTGCGGCCAGAAATACGTGTCGTACGCAATACTGCGCTTTTCGCGGTGACTCCCGGTATTATTCGAATCTTTGGAATGATCCTCAGTTGGTATGAGGGTTGCGCAACTAAATAGTTTGGCCATTTTTATCTTCCGTTATGTTTGTTTGTTGTTTGTCAGGTACTTCTCGCATGGCGATAACTTGCGAGTTATTAAAATAGGTGCTGAACGGAAGATAATGGTTTTCGAAAGTTTGTGGTGGTTGTTTGTGTTGCAGTTTGCAACTTTGAATAAGGTTAAGTTTGAGAGGTTTCAGGAGTAATAAGCTAAAGAGTGAGCGCGGTTCGTGTTTATGTATTTCCGCACGGCATTGCACCGTGCGGGATATCAGTTTTACGAGCGATGTCGGATAATGAAGTTTCGAATGCGTAGCGCCGCTTCAACACATTCCGCCAGTGGTGCAACCAACGCCATCCGCACTCGACCCGCACCCGGATTGACGCCATCGACGTCACGCGACAAGTAGGAGCCCGGCACAACAGTCACATGTTCTTCGGCAAACAGATCCCGACAGAACGCGGCATCATCGCCTTGCACATTCGGCCACAAGTAGAAACTGCCATCCGGCCGTTTTACGTCCATCACCGGGCCGAGAATCTCCAGAACTGCGTCGAACTTCTCGCGATACAACGCACGGTTGGCGCGTACATGCACTTCGTCATTCCATGCGGCGACGCTGGCCAGTTGCGTTTGTACCGGCATCGCACAACCGTGGTAGGTGCGATACAGCAGGAAGCCCTTGAGGATGTCGGCGTCGCCAGCGACGAAGCCGGAGCGCAGGCCGGGCAGGTTGGAGCGCTTGGACAAGCTGTGGAACACCACGCAGCGTTTGAAGTCCTTGCGGCCCAGTTCAATGCAGGCTGTGAGCAGGCCTGGCGGCGGGGTCTGTTCGTCGAAGTACAGTTCGCTGTAGCACTCGTCGGCGGCGATCACGAAGTCGTATTCGTCGGCCAGGGCGATGAGCTTTTTCAGGGTCTCGACCGGGATCAGCGCGCCGGTCGGGTTGCCCGGCGAGCACAGGAACAGGATCTGGCAGCGCTTCCAGATTTCTGGCGAAACCGCATCAAAGTCAGGGTTGAAGCCGTTTTCATCAAGGCACGGCAGGTAATGCGGCTTGGCCCCGGCGAGGAACGCGGCACCTTCGTAGATCTGATAGAACGGGTTTGGGCTGACTACCAGTGCGTCGTCGCCACGGTTGACCACGGTTTGAGTGAACGCGAACAACGCTTCACGCGTGCCGTTGACCGGCAGCACGTTGCGCGCTGGGTCGATCCAGCCGGTTGGCACGCCAAAACGGCGTTCGCACCAGCCAGCGATGGCTTCGCGCAAGGCTGGAATACCGAGGGTGGTCGGGTACACGGCCATCTGATCCAGGCTGTTTGCCAGCGCCTCGGCGACGAAGCTTGGCGAACGGTGTTTCGGCTCACCGATCGACAGCGCGATCGGGCGCTTGTCCGGGTTTGGCGTTACGGTGCCGAGCAGGGCGCGGAGCTTCTCGAACGGGTAGGGCTGGAGCTGGTTCAGAGCGTTGTTCATTTGGGCCTCGTTCAATGTGGGAGCGGACTTGCTCCAACTTTCAGGCTGGATGACAAACCTGTGGGAGCGAGCCTGCTCGCGATGAGGGCGGCAGATTCAACACTCATTCGTGCAGAAGTACCGCAATCGCGAGCAGGCTCGCTCCCACATGGTTTTCATTGCCAGGCTTGCAGTGGAGCTTGCCGGTTCCGACAGGGGAAATTTATTGATTCAAATACTGATTCGCGAAAGCTTGATATCCGGTTCCTGATTGACGCTCAGCTGTTCAACGATCGCATCCTGCAAGCGGCTGCACAGCAAGGGGTCGGACAGCGGTTGGTTGTGGGCATCGGTAATAAAGAACACGTCCTCTACCCGTTCGCCCAAGGTCGCAATCTTGGCGTTCTGCAGCGACAGGTCGAACTCGAGGAAGATCCCGCCGATCCGCGCCAGCAATCCCGGACGATCCGGTGCGGTGAGTTCCAGCACCGTCACCGGTCGCTGAGCGTCGTTATGAATCGTCACCTGTGGTGCGAAAGCAAAATGCTTCAGCTGGCGCGGTACCCGGCGCTGAATGATCGTCGGGTAGTCGTCCGGATTGCGCAGGGCTTCGGTCAGGCCCTCGCGGATCTGCTTGATCCGTGCCGGGTTGTCGCCGATGGATTCGCCATCGTTGTCGAGCACGATATAGGTGTCGAGGGTGAACTGGCTGCTCGAAGTAATGACCCGGGCGTCGTGAATGTTCAGGTTGAGCTGATCCATCGCGGCCACGGTTACGGCGAAGAAGTCGTGTTGATCCGGCGCGTAAATGAAGATCTGCGTGCCGCCCTCGAACTCGCGCTGGGTGGTTTCTTTGATCAGCACCAGCGGGCCGCCATCGGCCGGCTGCTGGAGGATCGCGTCACTGTGCCAGGCCACGTCACCGGCGGTATGGCGCAGGAAATAGTCATCGCCCAGTTGCGCCCACAATTGCTCGACATCGTCCGGATCGGTGCCGCCGCGCACCAGGATGTCCAGCGCAGCGCTCTGGGTCTGGCGAATCTGCTCTTCGCGATCCACCGGGTTTTCCAGACCGCGGCGCAGGGCGCGCTTGGTTTCGGTGTAGAGCTGGCGCAACAGGCTGGCGCGCCACGAGTTCCACAGGGTCGGGTTGGTGGCGTTGATGTCGGCCACGGTCAGCACATACAGGTAGTCGAGGCGGGTTTCGTCGCCGACGGCCTGCGCGAAGTCATGAATCACTTGCGGATCGGACAAGTCCTTGCGCTGCGCGGTGGTTGACATCACCAAGTGGTTTTGCACCAGCCAGACGATAAGGCGACTGTCCCACACCGGTAACTGGTGGCGCTGGCAGAACGCTTCGGCATCGACTGCGCCGATTTCCGAGTGATCGCCATGCCGGCCTTTGCCGATGTCGTGATACAGGCCCGCCATGTAGATAAGTTCGGGCTTTGGCAGTTTGGCCATGAGCTTGGCGGCCAGCGGAAATTTTTCCGAAACCTGAGTGTACTGAAGCTTACGCAGGTGCTTGATCAGGTTCAGCGTGTGCGCATCGACCGTATAGATGTGGAACAGGTCGTGCTGCATCTGCCCGACGATGAAACCGAATTCCGGCAGATATCGCCCGAGAATGCCGTAACGGTTCATCCGGCGCAGGTTGCGGTGGATGCCGATCTTGCACTTGAACAGCTCGATAAACAGGCTGGTATTGCGGATGTCGTTGCGGAAATTGTCGTCGATCAAATGACGGTTTTCCCGCAGCAGGCGAATGGTGTCGGCGCGCACCCCTTTGATTTCCGGCTGCTGAGCCATCAACACAAAGATCTCGAGCATGGCAAACGGCGTGCGACGGAACACGTTATCGTTGCGCGCCTCGATATAGCCGTCGTGCAACTGGAAGCGGGAGTTGATCGGCTGTGGCGGTGCTTCATCTTCCGGCGCGAGGATGACTTCCTCGAAGTGCTGGATGATCAGGTCACTGAGCTGGGCGATGCTCATCACCACCCGGAAATACTGTTGCATGAAGTTCTCGACGGCCTGTTTGGCGTCATCCCCTTCAAAACCCAGCAGTCCGGCAATGGTGCGCTGATGATCGAACAACAAGCGGTCTTCCGAGCGTCCCGCCAGCATGTGCAAGGCATATCGCACTTTCCAGAGAAACTCCTGGGAAGAGGCGAGCAGGGCGTTTTCGCTTTCGACCAAAAAGCCTTCGCCGGCGAGGGCGCGCAGATTGAGGGTGCCGTACTGACGACGGGCAACCCACAGAATCGTCTGAATATCCCGCAGTCCGCCGGGCGAGCCTTTGACGTTGGGTTCCAGGTTGTATTCGGTATCGTTGTATTTGTGGTGACGCGCCTTCTGTTCGGCACGCTTGGCCAGGAAGAACTCCTTGGCCGGCCACATGTGTGCGGTGCTGGTGACGTCGAGCATGCGCTGGCGCAGGCGCTCGGGGCCGCAAATGGTGCGGCTTTCCATCAGGTTGGTGACCACCGTCAGGTCCGCGCGGGCCTCCTGGGCACATTCATCGACCGAGCGAACGCTCTGACCGACTTCCAGGCCGATGTCCCACAGCAAGGTGAGAAAACGCTCGATGGAATCGCGGAAAACTTCGTGATCGGCGCTGTCCAGCAGGATCAGCAGATCGATGTCGGAATAGGGGTGCAATTCACCCCGACCATAACCACCGACCGCGACCAGTGCGATGTCGGCGTCTTCACTCCAGTTGAACTGCTCCCAGGCCTTTTGGAGGATGTTGTCGACGAACCAGGCGCGGTCCTCGATCAGCCGACGGATATCACGGCCGTTGCGAAAACGTGCGTCGAGCACTTCGCGGGCCTGGCGGATCGCCTTCTTGAACGCGGCGATAGGGCTCGCTTTCAGGGCCAGTTCAGCCTGGAACTGGCCACGGTCGAAGAGTTCGGGATCCACCTGCGGCATCGATTGGCTTTCCTTCTATAAGGCTGGGAGCGTTCTTGGGGTCAGGCCGAAATGCGCGGAATGGTGTCGTCGGCGCGCAGGGTGAAGATCTCGTAGCCGGTGTCGGTGACCAGCAGGGTGTGTTCCCACTGCGCCGAAAGCTTGCGGTCCTTGGTGATCGCGGTCCAGCCGTCGCCCAAAACTTTGGTGTCGGCCTTGCCCTGGTTGATCATCGGCTCGATGGTGAAGGTCATGCCGGCCTTCAGTTCCATACCGGTGCCGGCGCGGCCGTAGTGCAGGATCTGCGGCTCTTCGTGGAACACCTTGCCGATGCCGTGGCCGCAGAACTCGCGAACCACCGAGAAGCCGTTCTTTTCGGCGTGCTTCTGGATGACTTCACCGATGTCACCCAGGCGGCAGCCGGGTTTGACGATTTCGATGGCCTTGTACATGCATTCCTGGGTGATCTGCGACAGACGCTCGGCCCAGACTGGCACGGTGCCGACGTGGAACATGCGGCTGGTATCGCCGTGGTAACCGTCCTTGATCACGGTGACGTCGATGTTCAACGTGTCGCCATTTTTCAGTGGCTTGTCATTCGGGATGCCGTGGCAGACCACATGGTTGATCGAGGTGCAGATCGACTTCGGGTAGCCTTTGTAGTTGAGCGGGGCAGGGATGGCTTGCTGCACGTCGACGATGTAGTCGTGGCAGATCTGGTTCAGCTCATCGGTGGTAACGCCCGGTTTGACGTGTTCGGCAATCATTTCCAGCACATCGGCGGCCAGTTTGCCGGCGACACGCATGCCAGCGATGTCCTCGGGGGTTTTGAGGTTGACGGTCATACAGGCTCTCTCTGCGCTCGGCGGCGCTTGCTGATACGAATAGGGTGGCAGGTGTTCGTTTTGCGACCCTGAAAAACGCGATTCTACCAGACGGAAGGAGCAAATCCGCGCCTGCGTGCATCGCTTCTCTCTATACAATGGTGCGCTCGGGGCCGATTCCAAGGGGGGTGAGCCCTTGTCCTTGGTGCGATTGCAGATTTCGGGTTCCGTTTCTGCCTTCCCTGTGATATAAAATGCGCCGCTTTCCGGGGATACCCCGAAAGGCTTAAATCCACACACGTGTCGACACGATGACCTGGGTGCTTTTGGCTTTATGCCACTGGTTGGTCATTGGGATACGTGGAGGCCAAACCCGACTTATTAAGGAACTATCATGTCCCAAGTCAACATGCGCGATATGCTGAAGGCCGGTGTGCACTTCGGTCACCAAACCCGTTACTGGAATCCGAAAATGGGTG
>NZ_JBIUWQ010000052.1:0-18937 GCF_044743525.1 Pseudomonas sp. NPDC087598
CTGAACGCGGACAGCTGGACCAACAGCAGCGTGATTCAGGCGGGGCGGTTGACGGTGAATGTCGGCAATTTTGTGCAGACGGCGAGCGGGCAGTTACTGGCTTCGAACCAGTTGGTGGTGCGTGGCGGTAACTGGAACAACGACGGGTTGATCGCCAGTGATGGCGGCATGGACTTCCAGATCGGCGGCACTTACGGCGGCAATGGTCGGGTCAGCAGCCTGGGGGACATGACCTTCAATGCTGCGCAACTGGGCCTGAACAGTGCTTCGAGCATTGGCAGTGGCGGGCAGGGCACATTCAACATTGGTGGCCTGCTGAACAATGTCGGCGGACGACTGACGTCCAACAATACGATGACGATCAATGCCGGTGGCGTGAGCAATACCGGTACGCTGGGTGCGGCTCAGGATCTGACGATCAGAACGGCCAGTCTCACCAATAACCGCGGCCTGGTGTTCAGCGGCGGCAACATGAACCTGCTGGTCAATGACTTCACCAACCAGACCGGTGATGTCTACAGCATTGGCAATTTGACGATTGGCGGGCAGTACGGCGGGCGGGCGAACAGCGTCAACAACCTTGCGGCGTCGATCAATGTCGATGGTGATTTTTCGCTGTCGTCTAATAGTTTCAATAACAAGACTGAAGGGGTGATTGGTGAGGAGAAATTTATCTCCGGGGATATCACTTTCAGCGGTACCACTTTTTACGTAAATGAAAATTTTGAGTCGACCTCCACTATCACGGGCCCGCAAGCGTCGCTTTCGGTGGCGGGAAACCTGACCGGGAATGTCGGTGCCTTCACCAACACGGCATCGCTGATTTCAGCGGGCAAGAATATCCAGCTCGACGTCGACACCTTCGATAACTTTGGTCTGCAGTCGGGCAGCTTTACCCGCAAGCGGGTTTACAAAGTTGCCGGACTTCCAAACAAACCACAATCGAGCTGGGTCAGCACTGAATTACAGGCGTATGCCGACCGAAACTCGAAGTATCAATACGACTACATCGACTCCTGGCATGAGCCTGACAAAGGCGGAATGCATTGGGATTACCAGGCGCTGAACAAGCAGTTGCTCAACAAGATCAATACCAAGTTCGGCATTGGTCCTGAAGTTGCGGTGCCTTCACCGATCCTGGCCGGTACGAAGCAGCAGGATGATCGCATTTTCACCAACGGCGGTGGCAGCGTTTCGTCCATTGTGCAAGCGGGCCAAGCCGTGCAGATCAATGCTAAAACCACCATCAACAACGGCAACCTGAACCCGTACACCAACTTCGGCGGCACGGTAAAAGACACGGCGGACACCGGGGTGAAAAACTCGGCCAAGCCCACCGTGGTCTTTCTGAACCCACAATTGCCTCCAGATCTCGCGCAACAACAAGTCAACCCGTTGACACTGCCAGGGTTCACCTTGCCGACCGGTGATAACGGTCTGTTCCGTCTGAGTGGCAAGAGTGGCAGCGAGCCGGCAATGGTCCCGGGGCAGTCTTGGACCATTGGCTCCATCACTGCCGCAACAACGGAGCATGCGGGCGGCATGCCGGTCAGGAAGGGCAGCGATTTCCAGTTCGACGTCAACGACCCGGTGTCAGTAAAAAATCGTGAATTGGCATTGGCTGCTCGCCCGTCGCTGAATCTCAACGACAAGGTCGTGCAAGTCAATGTCAGCGGTGTCGCCGGTGACGGGCCGGTGGGTGTGATGCTGCCAAATCGTGGCAATGGTTCATTCGATGTTCCGCGTGTTCAGGGCCTGCCCGACACCAGCGTGCGCTCTAACCCGCACAAATATCTGATCGAGACCAACCCGGCGCTGACCGATCTCAAGCAGTTCATGAGTTCCGATTACCTGCTGGCAAAACTTGGCTATGACCCCGACAACAGCGCCAAGCGTCTGGGTGATGGCCTGTTTGAACAACGCCTGGTGCAGCAAGCCGTGGTGGCCCGGACCGGCCAGCGCTTCATCGACGGCCAGACCTCTGACGAAGCGATGTTCAAGTACCTGATGAACAACGCCGTCGCCAGCAAGAACGAGCTCAATCTGTCGATGGGCGTGACTCTGACGGCACAGCAAGTGGCGGCGCTGACCCACGACATCGTCTGGCTCGAAGAGCACGAAGTGAATGGTGAAAAAGTGCTGGTGCCGGTGCTGTATCTAGCCCACGCCGATAACCGCCTGGCGCCGAATGGCGCATTGATCCAGGGCAATGATGTTGACCTGATCGCGGGCCAGAACCTGACCAACGCAGGAACGTTGCGCGCTACCAATAATCTGGCGGCCAGTGCCGGGCAAGACCTGACTAACAGTGGCTTGATTGAGGCGGGGAATCGGCTGGGGCTGCTAGCCACCCATGACATCATCAATAAATCGGGTGGTGTCATTTCCGGACGCGATGTCACCATGGTGACTTTGACCGGAGACGTCATCAACGAGCGCACGGTCAACAGTACGGTCTCCAACAACAAGGGCCAAATCCAGCAACGTGACTACGTCGATAGCGCTGCGCGTATTGAAGCGGCAAATGATCTGACCATCTTCTCGGGCCGGGACGTGCTTGGCATCGGTGGGGCCATGTCCAGCGGGGGAGACACGCGCATCGAGGCCAGTCGAGATATCGCCATCGCTTCGGCCCAACAGATGAGCGTTGACAGCGGCGGCAAGGAACAACGCAGCTCCATCACGCAGTACGGATCCAGCATCAATGCCGGACGCGACATCTTGATGAGCGCCGGGCGTGACTTTGCCGCCGTGGGCAGTGACTTGAATGCCAAGCGCAATTTCACCCTCGTTGCAGAGGGTGATGTGACGATTGCTTCAGCAGCCGATGAAAGTCATTCGTATTCAAAAACAAAAAAACTCACGACTCAGGAGGATCACGTCAAACAGATTGCCAGCACGATCACTGCCGGTGGTGATGTCGCGATCCGGGCAGGTAATGATCTGGCGCTGATCTCCAGTCGAATCACGGCTGGCGATGAAGCCTATCTGGTGGCGAAGAACGATATCCAAGTGCTTGCCGCACAAGACACGGACTACTCTTTGTACGACAAAAAAGACAAAGGCAGTTTTGGCAAAAAGAAGTTGAAGCATGATGAAGTCACGCAGGTGACCAACGTTGGCAGTGAGATTACGACCGGTGGAAACCTGGCTGTGGTGAGTGGTGGCGATCAACGATTCCAGGTCGCGAAACTCAACAGCGGTGGCGATATCCTGTTGGACAGTGGTGGGCAGATTGCCTTTGAAGGCGTGAAGGATCTGCACGATGAGAGCCATACGAAAACCAACAATAACGCGTTCTGGAACTCTTCCAAAGGTAAGGGCAATACCGACGAAACGTTCCGTCAGACGCAGATGTTCGCCAAGGGCGATATCGTTATCAAAGCGGTCGATGGCCTGAAAATCGATGTAAAGCAGGTGAATCAGCAAACGGTCAGCGAGTCCATCGATGCCATGGTCAAGGCCGATCCACAGATGGCCTGGCTGAAACAGGCAGAAGAACGTGGCGATGTGGACTGGCGGCAGGTCAAGGAGATTCACGAGTCTTTCAAGTACCAGAACTCCGGATTGGGTCCTGCTTCACAACTGATCATTGCGATCGCCATGGCCGCCATTCTCGGACCGATGATGGCCGGCATGAACACGATGTTGCAGGGGGTCGCCATTACTGCCGCAACCAAGGCGACGGTCAGCACGATCGACAACCGCGGTAACTTGGGGAAAGTGCTCAAGGACGTTACGTCCGAAGATGCCTTGAAAAGTTACGTCGTGGCGGCGGCAACTGCAGGTGTTACTCAGGGTATGAAGTTCGATGTCGGCAATATCACTCTGACGCCCGAGGGGCTCAAGGCCGTGGCGACCAAAGTGACTGCCGATGCATTGATCAAAACCGTCGTTTACGGAGGCAGTTTCAAGGACAATCTGGTCAGCTCTGCGGCTGGAACGCTGACCAGCATCGGTGCAGCCATGGGCGCTGGGGAAATTGGCGATCTGAAACTGCCCGAGGGCAGTCTGGAGAAAATTCTCCTGCATGCCGGACTCGGCGGTCTGGTGTCCAAAGCCATGGGCGGGGATTTCGGCACCGGAGCGATTGCCGGTGGCGCCAACGAGTTTCTGGTCGGCTTGTTAGGCGATAAGCTCTTGCCGGAAAACTATGTTCCAGGAACCCCTGAATACATTCAGGCGCAGGCCAATCTACTGGCCGTTTCGCAAATAGTGGGGGTATTGGGGGCTGCCGCTTCCGGGGGCGATGTGGGTATCGCCGCTTCGGTGGCCGCCAATGGAACGCTTTACAACTACTTGTCTCACCAGGCCTTCGAAGAAGTCGAAAACTGCCTCAATGGCAAAACCTGCACGACGAAGGAACAGAAAGACGCTGCCATCGCGAAGGCGGAAAAGCTCAGCGAATTTCTCGATTCAGAAATGCGCAGCATGTGTGACAAGGCCCCTCAAAGTGATGGCTGCCGCACAGCAGTCAACGCGGCGCTCAAATATATTGCCATGCAGGACGCGTGGAATGTCATGCACAAAGACGTTGCCCGTACATCGCAAACGACCTTTGACTATCTCTACAACACCCAAGGCGCCTCCGATCGTCTGGTGACCTATCTCAACACGATCGACAATCGAGCCAACTTTTTTGGTGCGAGCAATATGTATGAGCAACAGCTTGGAATAGGCGCGTCATGGTTCGGCGGGGCTGAGACGGTTTCCCGAGCGCCGTTGACCGGTTTGGGCGCAGACGGCAATGCGTCGTTCCTCAGCTTTGGTGTGGGCTGGTTCCTGGCGCCGGTTTATGACTGGCGTAAAGCGGCTGGCGATGCGTTGATCACAGGCGGGTTTGATAACTTCAAGGACCTCTACAATAAAAATGCTACGGATCCGGCGACTTGGGATATCAGACAATTGAAGAACGAACAGTCTTTGTTGCAGACCATTCATGAGAAGTTTCTGGGTGATCACACGTTCTTTCAAAAGGTTGGCAAGTACGCGACGGATACATCACTCAATCCGTTTATTGGCGACAAACAGGGTGTCGATGGTGGCGTGATTATTCTGAATTACGACTCAAGGGTCGAATATGGCTGTAAATTGCTGGGTCTTTCGAAAAGCCAGGGTTGCGCACCATGAGTCATACGGAGTATCCACGCCGCAGGGTTTTTCTGGCGTTTCTTTTATGCCCGTTTGTGTTGGGATTCGTGGGGGGGGTCATCAAGACCATCACACTGCTTGCTCACCTGGTAAATACCCCGAAGCTATTAGGCGAAGTCCGCGGGGGCGAACTTGTTCTGATGCCGTTTTTGGCGCCATTTCTTGCGCAACTGATTTTCTTTCTGCCTTTCCTGTTCTTTGCAACGGTGATTACCTTACTGAGGGTCAGGAGGACAGCGATGAGTTGTTTTCTGGTAGCTCTGAGCGGTGCCAGTATCGCCACAGGGTGGGTGCTTTGTTTTGTCTTGCTCGTGGTGCGAGACACGGACATCAAGGGCGGCGGAGTTTCGGATTATCTAATTGAACTGTCGGGCGTGTTTTTCGCATCACTGGCGACGTGTGGGTTCGCCGCCAGACTTTTCCTGCCCCGGAAAAGTAGTCATACGCCATCAATCGATGATTAGAGTCTTCAGCCGGCCTGAACAGATACTTGGGTAGAGGTGACGGTTGGAGCCTTTCACCAGTCCGTCACCATCGCTTACATCTCCTCGCTGCTCATTTTAAGTGGCAGCAACTGGACGCTTTCTCACCTTCATACCGATCATGATGCCGCACCCACTCCATGATCTCGTCTTCATTCCTGCCTTTGGGCGTGAGGTCGAGGTAGTTGTAGGCGCCGACCAGCATGTCCAGACCCCGGGCATACGTTGAGTACGTGTGGAAAATCTCACCCTTGGCGTTTCGATAAAACACGCTCAGCCCCGGCATTTCTTCTTCGGCACTGTCGGTTTTTTCATAGTTGTAAGTAGCCTTGCCGGCAGCTACATCCTCAGCACGAGCGCATACGCCAAAGTCGTAATTGAAGTCGCAACCCTCTGAAGACACCCAGTCGAACTTCCAGCCCATCCGCTGTTTGAAATCCTGAAACTCGTTGAACGGCGCGTGGGAAACCGCAACGACAGCAATGTCGTGATGGGCCAGATGCTGATTGGCACCATCAATATGGTCGCTGAGGAACGAGCAGCCCTGGCAGCCTTCCTCCCAGTCCTTGGCAAACATGAAGTGGTAAACCACCAACTGGCTGTGTTTGCCGAACAGGTCGGCCAGTTTCAATTCGCCGTTCGGGCCCTGGAAATGGTAGTCCTTGTCGACCTTAACCCACGGCAAGGCGCGACGTTTGGCGCTGAGGCGGTCGCGTTCTTTGGTGAAAGCTTTTTCTTCAGCGAGATGCTGTTTGCGGGCGGCGAGCCATTCTTCGCGCGACACCACCGGATGATTCTCAACGTTCATGATGATTTCTCCTGCGGGGGTTGAAACCGTCTGTTTCAGACTAGTCGCTTGACCAACAGGGAATTCGACAGACCGCCGGTCGGTCATCACGGCAAACGCGGCTGAACGGCTGCGCCACGCTCAGGTCACAACCTATGACAGCGCCATAAACCAAGCGCACCGGAGGTTGAATCAGGATGACGACTTATAACTGGGATTTGATTGAGCGTTTGCTGCACGAAGTGCAGAACAGTGCGGGCGAAAGTTTCGCGCCTCGAAAGTACGCCGAGGACTATGCGGCGGAGAAAGCCAATTCAGGCGAGCCGATCGAGAACCTTGATCACCTGAAAACGCTGGCCTGCGACTATGAAAGTCTGCTGCTCGACCGTGGATACATCGAGCCGCGTCCGGACCATGAGGGCAGTACCGGCAACAATTTTGTCCTGACGCCACGCGGCTCCAGCCTGCTGAGCCTGATAGACAGCAGCATTCCCGGCAATGACCACCCACGTCAGGTACTGGACGAACAGGAGGATGCGTTGGCCGAGGCGACGTTTGATCACGTGGCTTCAAAAGCCCAGATCGCCTGAAACCCATACCTGTAGGAGTGAGCATGCTCGCGATAGCGGTGTGTCAATCAACGCTTATATGACTGACAGACCGCTATCGCGAGCAGGCTCACTCCTACAATGAAATCAGGTTGTCTTCAGATTTTTTTCGCAGCCTTCAAACACTTCAAGTCGTTGAAGTCTTTGCGCACACCTTCGATCTTCTTCAACAACCGCTGACGTTGCTGCGGCGTGCTCTCGGCCATCAGATCAACTGCCAGCAAACGTGCCTGTGCTTCGGTATCGGCGTAGGCCTTGCGGTACTCGGCTGTCCACAAACTCTCCCGATTGACCAGAAGTGTCTCGATTCTCTGTGGGAACTCTGGGCTGTTGCGCTGAGCGACGGCGGCGCTGAACTGCTTCTGCCAATGCGCACGGTTGGCGATCCATTGAGTATTCTGATCCCCCAGCGCCGTTGACCAGGCCATCACGCGTTGTTCCTGAGTCACGCTCAGCGGGCCCAGCCAGTCGTTCAGGCGTTTATCCATACGCGCACCGCGTTCGGCGATCTGTTGGCTGAGCGGTGGCTTGAGGTATTCCTGCTGACGCTTGCGCAGATCCTTGGCAAACGCGTCGTTCATTTCTGCGACCTGCTTGTCATCCAGTCCCTGCAACAACTCGATTGCCGACGGAGTGATTTCGCGTGCGGTTTCGGCGATGGCCTGTTTGGCTTCCACGGTGCGCGCCTGGAGTGCTGCGTCGGTGACTTGATTGCTTTCGACCATGGTCTGCAATCGATCCAGCCAATCCAGATAGCCCGGCAATTGCGTGGTGCAGTGCCAGCTCAGGTGTTCCTTGAGGCGTTCGTTGAACCAGTCTTTCTGCTCGCCGTTCATGTCCACGTAGTCGCTGAGCGTCCACGGGATGATCACGTCGAGGTTGCGATAGGCCAGGCCGACGCGGCTGCAGGCGCCGAGGGCAAGGGTGAAAATCAGCAGCGCGGTGATGCGTTTGAACCAGCGAGACATGGGCGAATCCTTGCGTGAGCCTGGCTTCGAGGGTCTGATTCCAATGTGAACGCAGAATGCGCGCGGCAGTTCAGCCGATCAATAGAATGCGCGTTCGGCCTTGAGCGTGACGAGACCGTCGCACTCGCTGTTATGCCCGGAGTAGGCCGAGCAATCGCTGCCGCTGAGGCTGGAGTTGCTGTAGATCAGGTCGAGATCGACGCCCATGAATGGCCGGGAAAACTTCACCGACCAGTCGGTAAAACTGCTGACGTATCCGCCGTCCACCGACGCTGGCGTGTTTAATTGGTGGGTGGTGTATTTCATGCTGACGCCAATGCCGAACGGCTGATTGCCGCCGAGGTCGGCGAACAGAGTGCTGTTCTGTTTGTCCGGGTCGTTGCTGATGGCAATGCCGAAACGGCTGCCGAGCAGGGTCAGGCCGCCGAACAGTTCCTGACTGTCGAGCGTGTCCACTTTCGGATAGCTGTAATGGATCATCCCGACTTCGTAACCGAGGGTCTGATCGAAGGGTTGTTTAAAGCCGACGTAGGAATCGATTTCGAGGTTCTTGCCCGGCGAGATGCCCATGCTTGGTGCGTACTGGCCGAAATACAGGCCGCTGTCGTGACTCAGGTCGAGGCCACCGTGGAACGAGCCGATCGCGGCTGGCTTGACCAGTCCTTGGGCCATGCTGCGGCTGGGGGTGGTGCCGAGTTTGAGGTCGAAATCGCCGAGTTCACGCTGGAAAATCTGCGCGTGCGCAGTCGCGCATGCCAACAGGCCTACAAGCAATAAACAGGATATTTTGCGCATGCGTCACTCCATGAACAGCGAGCGCAGGAGGACGGCCCTGCTGAAACGCTTGGTCTAGACGCGTGCAAGGATACCGACGAATGATCGGCATTGAAGGCCGTTCGTCGATTTATGAATTTTTACTGTTTGATTTGTTTAATGCGGGGAGGGATTTGCGCGGTGCCAGTCCAGACGCTTCGAAGCTCAAAGCGCCTATGGACGGGTGTATTACCGGGTGTTACTTCTTGCCCAGGCTGATCTGCTTGGACGGGCCGAACGTCTGGCCGCTGACGCCTTTGGCAATTTGCTGGATCTCGCCGCCGGACTTGAGGAACGCTGCGATTTGATCGTTGATCGATTCGCTGGTTTCAACGGCTGGAGCAGGCTTTGCTTTGCTGGTGGATGCTTTTACACGCATGGCGGCCATTAACCTGTAGAAAAGTAACTCGGCCAGGCATCGTACAGGAATAACTTGACAATTGCTTGGTAAATATCCTCCGGAATAACCTAGGGCGATGCTGCATTATTCTCGATTCAATATTCGAAGTATCCGGCTAACCTGCTGTTTTAAATAAGAACATTAATGTGTCGCAGCGTCGGGATGCTTGACGGCGAGGCGCAGAATCAGACTGACGAGCGGCAGGTTGCGGGCCGGCGACCAAGGAAAATCAAGGCTTGTCACAGAATTTGCGGCCTCGCCGGTTTGCCGCCAAACGTACACGGCAAAACCGGGTAGAATGCCGCCCACGCAATGAGGGTTCTGGAAAATGGCTTTAGTCGGGCGTTACAACAGTTTGCAAGTGGTTAAACACACTAACTTCGGTTTATATCTGGACGGCGGTGCCGACGGCGAAATTCTTTTGCCCAACCGTTATATCCCTAAAGATATTCCCAGCGAAGATGAAGACTGGCTCAATGTTTTTATTTACCTGGACAGCGAAGACAAACTTCTCGCCACCACTGAAAAACCAAAAGTTCAGGTGGGCGAGTTTGCCAGTCTGAAAGTTGTTGAAGTCAACAGCATTGGCGTCTTCCTCGATTGGGGACTGCCGAAAGACCTGTTGCTGCCGTATTCCGAAGAGAAGCGGCAGATGACCGCTGGCGAGTACTGCGTGGTGCACGTCTATCTCGACAAGCACACACGTCGCATCACCGCCACCGCGCGTCTGGATCGTTACCTCGACAAGACGCCGGCCACTTACAGCGCTGGCCAGGAAGTTGATCTGCTGGTTGCCGAAGCCACCGACATGGGCTTCAAGGCGATCATCAACAACAAGCACTGGGGCTTGATTCACAAGAATGAAATCTTCAAGTTCATGCGCTCCGGCATGCGTGAGAAGGGTTTCATCAAGGAAGTGCGCAGCGACGGCAAGATCAGCCTGAGCCTGCAACCGGTCGGCCAGGAAGCAGCCAGCAGTCTGTCGTCGAAGATTCTCGCCAAGTTGCGCGAGAACGACGGCACGCTGGCGGTCAGCGACAAGAGCGACCCGGCGCTGATCAGCAGCCTGTTCGGTGTCAGTAAGGGCAACTTCAAGAAAGCCATCGGTTCGCTGTACAAGGATGGCAAGATCGTCATTCACGCCGATCGCATTGAACTAACCTGAGTCGCGTGTGGCCCATGTTGCATGGGCTCACATGAGGTCGGGTAAATGAAAAAAGCGCTGATTGCCTACGTCGCTACATTGGTGACGTTTCTTTTGCTCGACGGCATCTGGCTCGGCCTGCTGATGGCGCCGACCTATCGCGAACTGCTCGGTCCGCTGATGCTCGAAAAACCGCTGCTGGTTCCCGCAGCGGTTTTTTATTGCCTGTACGTTTTTGGGTGCTTGCAGTTTGTGGTGTTGCCAGCGCTGAGCTGGCAACGGGCAGCGCGGATGGGCGCGTTGCTGGGGCTGGTGGCGTATGGGACGTATGACCTGACCAACTGGGCGACGTTGCGCGGGTGGTCGGGGCAGGTGACGGTGCTGGATTGGGCTTGGGGAACGTTTGCCACGGCGGTGGCGTGTACCGTCGGGTTTTTGGTAGCGAAACGGTTTGGCAGGTCTGATCTGTAACGCGTGTTGGCAGTACCGGCCTCTTCGCGAGCAGGCTCGCTCCCACAGGGAAACGCGATCAACTGTGGGAGCGAGCCTGCTCGCGATTGGCGGCGCAGCCGACAGCCATTCAAGGTTGACGCCACTGAAGAACTAAATGTCTTTTCCAGACGGCTTTTTCGGTCGGACTGACTGATAATCCCCCGCACTGTTATTGACCATTGGATGGCCTGCCATGTTGTGTGTGTTCGAGGTGTTGCCGTGAGTATCGAGCGGCGCAATGCCGATAGTTTTGCCCTGCAAGTGATGATTGGCCTGTGCCTGATCTGGGGCGTTCAACAAGTGATGATCAAGTGGGCGGCGCCCGACATCGCGCCGGTCATGCAAGCGGCGGGGCGGTCGGGCATTTCTGCATTGCTTGTAGGATTGCTCATCTGCTGGAAGGGCGGTTGGGATCAGGTCGGCAAGACCTGGCGCGGCGGCTTGTTGGCCGGTGCGCTGTTCGGCCTCGAGTTCTTTTTCATCGCCGAAGGTCTGCAACTGACCACGGCGGCGCACATGTCGGTGTTCCTCTATACCGCGCCAATCTTCACCGCGTTGGGCGTGCACTTCCTCTTGGCCAGCGAACGTTTGCGGCCATTGCAGTGGCTGGGGATTTTGCTCGCTTTCATCGGTATCGCGATTGCCTTTGCTGGCGGGGTGTCGTGGGACAACCTTGACCGTCGGATGCTGCTGGGCGATGCCTTTGGTGTCTTGGCTGGCGCCTGTTGGGGCGCAACGACGGTGGTGGTGCGCGCTTCGCGGCTGTCCGAGGCACCGGTAACGCTGACCCTGTTCTATCAGTTGATCGTCGGTTTTCTCGGTTTGTTGTTGATCGCGTTGTTCAGTGGCCAGATCACCCATGTCAGCCTGACCACCGTGGCGGTGGCCAGCGTGTTGTTTCAGGGCCTGGTGGTATCGTTCTTCAGTTATCTGGTGTGGTTCTGGCTGTTGCGGCGTTATCTGGCGGCCAACCTGGCGGTGTTCTCGTTCATGACGCCGTTGTTTGGCGTCACCTTCGGCGTGCTGCTGCTCGGTGAACAATTGAGCCTGAACTTCGTCATTGGTGCGGTGCTGGTATTGCTCGGCATCACCTTTGTCAGCGCCGAGCAGTGGCTGCGTCGGCGTTTGCGCAAAGCGCTCGGCCAGCGCTAGTCGGCTGCAACGCCAAGCCACCGGCCATCAACAATCCGCTGCCAGCGATCACCAGCGCCGGCTGCAAGCCACCGCTGAAATGGCTGCTCAGCGCTGCCAGTAATGGGCCGCTGAGCTGGCCGACAGCAAAGCAAGCGGTCAACAGGCCGGCATTGCGCTGGGTGGCGTGAGGCGCCAGCTCCCGCGAGCGTTGCATGACCAACTGCATGCAGGCGAGGAACGGTATGCCGCAAAGAACCACGCCCAGCGCCAGACCCCAACCGCTGCCCAGCAGGCAGGCAAAGACACCGACGGCTTGCAGCCACAACGTCGCCGTCAACCAGTGGCGCGTGGTTGCCGGATCATGACGGCGCAGACTCACCAGCAACACGCCGATGGCCGCACCCAGGCCGAAGCACGGCCAGAACAGATCTGCCTGCCATTGTCCGTGAAACTGCGCGTTGGCCATCTGCGACAGGAACGTCGCCGGGATGATGTAGCCGATGCCGTACAGCGCGTAGATCACGGCGAGACGGGCAATGCCATGACTCGATGAGTTATTGGCTGCTGATGCAACCGACGTTGCGGCGACCGGTTGCGGCAGGAGTCGCCAGACGCCGAGCATCATCACTAAGGCCGCCGCGGCATAAACCAGCCACAACGTCGCTGAGGTCTGATTCAGCAGATGTGAGACGAGTGCCAGCAACCCCGTCAGAAAAATCCCCAAGCCCGGTCCGGCAAACACCAATGCACCCAACCGCGGGCGGCCTGCCGCCGCAGCCAATGGCTGACTCAATGAGGTGATCATCACCAGCACCCAGGCACTCGCCACGCCGGTACCGAAGCGCAAGATCAGATGCGACCAGAAGCCGTTGGCCCAGAACGATGCCAGCGTCAGGAGCACGCACAGCCACAAACCACCGTGGAGTCGACGCTGCACCTGCGAGGGACGGCGAGCGAACATCGCGTCGACGGCACCCAGCAGGTAGCCGAGGTAATTGGCCGCTGCAATAAGACCAGCGGCCGTCAGGTCAATCTGCCCTTCGCTGAGCAAGTGCGGCATTTGCGGGGTGAGAGCGAAACGGCCGATGCCCATGGCCATCATCAGGGCGACGAAGCAAGCGGATAAGCGAATCAGCGGCGACATGGTCTGGATTCCGTTGGAGGATCAATGACCGTCAGGCTAGGACTGATTGACTTTCTTTAAAATTGAATAATAGTGAGTAACTTGTTCTGTTCTGGAGAAAGGTTGTGGAATTCAGCCAACTGCGGATTTTTCAGGCTGTTGCGCAGGAAGGGTCGATCACCCGCGCCGCCGAACGCCTGCACCGGGTGCCGTCGAATCTGTCGACCCGGCTTAAACAGCTGGAGGAGCAACTCGGCGTAGAACTTTTCGTCCGCGAGCGTCAGCGTTTGCAGCTGTCGCCTGCGGGAAAAGTCTTGCTGGACTACACCGGCAAACTGTTTGCCCTGCGTGATCAGGCCACTGCGGCGGTGATGGGCGGGCAACCGGCGGGGGATTTTGTCCTCGGTACGATGTACAGCACCGCAGCGATCCATTTGCCGGCGTTGCTGGCGCGCTATCACAAGCAATATCCGGCGGTGAATCTGCAAGTGCAGTCGGCGCCGAGCGGTGAACTGCTTGAAGGCTTGCTGACCGGACGCCTCGATGCGGCGCTGGTGGACGGCCCGCTGGAGCTGGCCGGGCTGGATGGTGTGCCGCTGTGCGAAGAGCGTCTGGTGTTGATCACGGAAATCGATCATCCACCGGTGCGCAGCGCCGCAGATGTCGAAGGGCGCTCGGTGTTCACGTTTCGCCAGGGTTGTTCCTACCGTATGCGCCTGGAGGCGTGGTTTGCCCACGCCCATGCGGCGATGGGCCGGGCGATGGAGATCGAGTCCTATCAGGGCATGCTCGCTTGTGTGGTGGCGGGCAGTGGTGTGGCGCTGATGTCGGAGTCGATGCTGGCCAGTCTGCCGGGTCGCGAGAACGTTGCGGTGCATCCACTGGCCGAGCCGTTCGCGGGTGCGACAACATGGCTCATGTGGCGCAAAGGCATGCTCGGCGCCAACCTCAACGCATGGATTGAAGTGCAGCAAGCCGTCTATCCTGCGGTTCTGAATGAAAGCCGGGAGACGGCTTGAACGAATGGACAGGAATTCTGTTCAATTCAGTAACAGATCATTGCGGATTTCGCCGAGCATTGCGTAGGACTTCGGACTATTATCAGTGCGAAGCGGCCTCAGAATTCCGGCCGCTCAGCACCACCCTGAAGGGGGCATGACGATGAAAGAGAAAATTCAAAACTGGCTGCACGATTTAGGTGTTGCCCTCGGCTTGATCGAACCGCCTCTGCAACCCGTACCGATTCGTACCGATGACGAGCAGCGTCGGCGCCAGCCGCGTCGGCGGTAAGCGATCACCCTGTGAGTGACGCTTGTTGTGGCGAGGGAGCTTGCTCCCGCTCGGCTGCGAAGCAGTCGTAAAGTCAGTCAACAAGGTGTGTCTGGGGCAACTGGGCTGAATGGTTTTGGGGCTGCTTTGCAGCCCAGCGGGAGCAAGCTCCCTCGCCACAGGGGTCTCTAACATCCCGACAGATGTATTTGGCATTCCTTCTCAATGCTGTCCAATCTCGATTAAAAACCGGCTCAAGTCATTCGCAGTCTTTGCGGTCTTGAGCATCCGGTCTTCCTCCGCCGTAAATGCCGTCAGTCCGAATTCATCTTCCAGATGAAAGATCAGATCCTCGATATCGGCTTTCTCCAGCCCCAATTGCACCAGGCTAGTGTTGTCGTTGAATTCGCGGGTTTCCAGCAGGCGCCGAATGTATCGGTGCACGGCGGCACGCACGGCAGCTCTTCTCATGGCAGATTTTTCTGATGGTTGTTCTGCTTGAGTGAAGCAGGCCTCACGCGTGCCTGCGTAACCACTCGTCAATCATCGAACGCAAATGCTCGCCGGCAAAACTGCCGAAGTGGCCGCCATGCACGGTACGGATCGGCAATGCCTGCAAACGCCGCAGACTGGCGGCATAGTCATCCAGATTCGAATGGTAGGCGTCCTCGATCAACGGCCCGTCGTAGATGATGTCGCCGCTGAACAGGGTTTCGGTCGCCGCTTCATACAGACTGATTCCGCCAGGTGAATGCCCCGGCGTGTGCAGCACTTGCAGCGTGCGGTTACCCAAATCCAGTACATCACCATCCTCGACAAACCCGGTGGCTGGCGCCGCTTTGACCCGATACTCGGCGTAGCACAACGGGCAATCCGGGTGCGCCTCAAACATGTCATCGCCGACGAAAGCGCGGCTCAGATCATTCTCGCCGTCCGGCGCAGCCAGAATGTCCGCCTCGGCCGGATGCACAAGGCGTTCGGCGAATTCATGATGCCCGGCAATGTGGTCGAAATGGCAATGACTGGCGACGGCCACCAACGGCCGCTCGGTGATCCACGGCAGTTGTTCGCGCAGGCTGACCAATCCCGAACCACTGTCCAGCAGCAGATCCTTGTCGCGGCCCTGCACATGCCACAGATTGCAGCGGTAGAACGGGCGGATATACGGCTCATGAATCAGCCGGATGCCATCGCTCAAACTCTGCACTTCAAACCACTGATCGCGAGAAACGATCTTCATCAGCCATTTTCTCCAGACGTAAAAAAACGGGTGTGGCAACCGACGCCACACCCGTCGAAGAAAGCATCAAGTCGTTACATCAAAGCTTAGATCGCGCTGGCCACCGTCGCTGGGCGAGGGGAGACCAGGCTGACCACCACAAAACTCACCAGACCCACAGCCAGGCTGTAGTAGATCGGCGTGTTGGCGTCCAGACCGTCCTTGAACATGAACAGCAGAGCGGTGGCAAAGCCCAGGCCCATGCTGGCGATAGCGCCGGCGGTGGTGGCGCGTTTCCAGAAGATTGCCCCGATCAACGGGATCAGCATGCCGCCGACCAACAGGTTGTAGGCGAGGGTCAGGGCGCTGATCACATCGTTGACCACCAGCGCGATACCCAGCACGACGACACCGGTCAGCAGGGTGAACAGGCGGTTGATGCGCAAGCTCGACTGTTTGCCGCCACGCAGTTTCGGCAGCAGGTCTTCAGTCAGGGTGGTGGCAGCGGCGAGCAGGCCGGCGCTGGCAGTGGACATCATTGCCGCGAGTGCCGCAGCGATCACCAGACCACGGATGCCGTCCGGCAGCGACAGTTTGACGATGGCGGCGAAGGCGTTGTTGACGTTGTCCAGATCCGGGATCAGCACGTGTGCGGCCATACCGATCAAGGCGCAGGCCAGACCGTAGACGATGCAGTAGATGCCCGCGATGCTGCCGGCGTATTGCGCGACTTTGGCGGTCTTGACGGTGAACACCCGTTGCCAGATGTCCTGACCGATCAGGATGCCGAAGAAGTAGATCATGAAGTAGGTGATGATCGTGTCCCAGCCGATGGTGGTGAAGCTGAAGGCGGTCGCCGGCAGTTTCAGCACCAACTCATCCCAACCGCCGACGCGGTACAGGCAGATCGGCAGCAGGATGAACATCAGGCCAACGGTCTTGATGATGAACTGAACGATGTCGGTGAGGGTCAGCGACCACATGCCGCCAATCGCCGAGTACACCACCACGACGCCACCGCCGAGCAGGACCGAGATCCAGAACGGCAGGCCGAACAGCACTTGCAACACGGTGCCGATCGCCAGGATCGAAGTCACGCCGATCATCAGCGCGTAGGCCAGCATGATTGCCGCGCTCGCCGAGCGGGCCATCGGGTTATAGCGTTTTTCCAGCACTTGGGTAACGGTGTAGATCTTCAGTTTCAACAGCGGTTTGGCGAGGAACAGGTTCAGCGCGACGATGCCGCAACCGAGGGCCGCGCACAGCCAGAAACCGGAGATGCCGTGTACGTAGCCCAGGCGCACGGTGCCGACGGTGGACGCGCCACCCAGTACGGTCGCGGCCATGGTGCCCATGTACAGGCTTGGGCCGAGGTTACGACCGGCAACGAGAAAGTCCTCGTTGGTCTTGGCCTTGCGCATGCCGAAGTAGCCGAGCAAGAGCATGCCGGCGGCGTAGATGAGGACGACGAATAAATCCAAAGCCATGATGGCGTGTCTCCGATTGTCTTTTTTATGTGGAACGCTGAATCGAATGTCTCTCTGTGGCGAGGGAGCTTGCTCCCGCTGGGCTGCTAAGCGGCCCCAATCACTTCATTGCGACTGCTGCGCAGTCGAGCGGGAGCAAGCTCCCTCGCCACAAGAACTTCAAACCTTCAAATTTTTCGTGTGGATCAGGCGGCCTGACGCAGTTGAGGTTTTACTGCGGCTTCACGCCGGGCATCCGTCGGGCCGAACACTTCGCGCGGTTCCGGGAACAGGCTCAGCAGCGTCAGATACACCACCGAAGCCAGGCCCAAAGTCACCGGCAAACTGATGTCGATGCCGCCGGCCATTTCACCCAGCGGGCCGACGAACTGCCCCGGCAGATTGACGAAGCACAAACCGACCGCCGCGCTCGGGATCCATGCGCCCAGACCACGCCAGTTCCAGCCGTGGTTGAACCAGTAGCGTCCGCCTTGCTCGCCGCGAGTGAACACTTGCAGGTCATCCGGGCAGTAGAAGCCGCGACGCACCAGCAGACCGATGATCATGATCACCATCCACGGGGTGGTGCAGGTGATGATCAGCACGGCGAAGGTCGACACGCTCTGCACCAGGTTCGCCGCAAAGCGTCCGATGAAGATGAAGGCAATCGACAGCACGCCGATCAGCAAGGTTGCTTTGACGCGGGATAACACGCGCGGGAACACGCTGGACATGTCCAGCCCGGTGCCATACAGCGAGGTGGTGCCGGTGGACATGCCGCCGATCACCGCAATCAGGCACACCGGCAGGAAGAACCAGCTCGGCGACACTGCCAGCAAACCGCCCACATAGTTATTCGCCGCGATGTAGTCCGGCGCCTTGATCGCAACGATGGTCGCGGTGGTCAGGCCGAACAGGAACGGGATGAACGTGGCGATCTGCGACAGCACGACGGCGGCCATGATCCGTTGCTTGGAGGTGTCACGCGGGATGTAACGCGACCAGTCACCGAGGAACGCACCGAAGGAAATCGGGTTGCTCATGGCCACCAGCGCAGCACCGATGAACGCCGCCCAGAAGCCCGGCTGGCCGAGGTTCACCGTACCGGCGTAGTTGACGTCGAACGGACCGGCGAAGGCGAAGATGCCCAGCAGGAACAACAGGCTGGCGCTCCACACCGCGATCTTGTTCACCCACAGCAAAAAGCGGAAGCCGTAGATGCACACGGTCAGTACCAGAATCGCGAACAGACCGTAGGCCAGGCCCAAAGTCAGGTCGGTTTCCGGCAGGCCGATCAGGCGTTTTGCACCCCCGATCAGCGCATCCCCCGAACTCCACACCGAGAGCGAGAAAAACGCGATGGCGGTCAACAGCGACAGGAACGAGCCGACGATGCGCCCGTGCACGCCGAAATGCGCACCGGACGACACGGCATTGTTGGTGCCGTTGATCGGACCGAACAGGCCCATCGGTGCGAGGATCAGCGAGCCAAGCAGCACGCCCAGCACAATCGCCCAGACGCCCGCCTGAAAAGACAGACCGAACAGCACCGGGAAACTGCCGAGCACGGCGGTGGCAAAGGTATTCGAACCACCGAAGATCATCCGGAACAAGTCCGTCGGGCCTGCGGTGCGTTCGTTGTCCGGGATCTGTTCGACCCCGTGGGTTTCAATCTGCGTAAGGCTTTGGTCGTTGTTGTTGTTATTCATGATCTGCTCCGATCATAAAGGCGCGTTCATCGTGCGTGAACGTCACCTGTCTTGGCTAAGGGGATGGCAGCCCTTCCGGCATTGCGGACAAATGTTCATGGCAGGCCAGCCAATGGCCTTGTGGTTCTCGGCTCGACGCTTGTGTCTTGAAAACAATCGTCTCGCGCTCCTG